>CAZGMM010000006.1:0-49730 GCA_964526845.1 uncultured Halanaerobiales bacterium
CAGATTCAGTTCACTGGAGATAACTAAAATAATATATGCCATCAGATATTTTTTTACCAGGAGGATTAGATGATGAACAATAAAGTGAAAATATTTTTAGCTATAGTTTTTACTATCTTTATAGTTTTTTCCATTATTATATTTAATATAAGTACAATAGAAAATAATATCTGGAATATATTATTTTTTACTATTATATTATTATTACTCAGTAATCTAAGTGAATTTATCAATTTTGAAAGTAGCACTTCAACTTCAATTAGTTTACCAGTTTTAATTCCAGCTATTACAATATTAAATCCATTTTTAATTACTTTGATTGCATTTATTGGAACTAGTGAAATAGGATTTGGGAAAGAGAAAATTCCCTGGTATAAATTTTTCTTTAATAGGTGTGTAATAGGTTTATCTGCTGGAATAGCAGCCTTTATATATAGAGTTTCCCTGGAGATTATTATTTCGAACATATTAATTGCTTTATTCTTTTCATCAGTAATATATTTTATAATAAATAGTGGATTAGTGTATGCGGTAATTTTTTTATCAGGAGAAGAGCAAAAGATCTCTTACAGGGTATTTTTAAGCGAATTATTTAAAAGTATTTTCATGTCTTATTTTTTAGGTTTATTACTTTACTTTAGCTACATTCAATTTGGCAAGTTATTTTTCATATTAGTTATTATATTAATATATATTGCCAGAGACATATTCTTTTCTAGAATTCAACTTTTGAATTCATTTACTCAGGTAATCGAGAGTTTTTTGAAGGTAATCGATTCCAAAGATCACTATACCGAGGGACACTGTGAACGGGTAGCAAATTATACAAAAAAACTTTGCGAAAAAGCAAATATTAGCCAAAGGAGAAAAGAAAGAATTGTTAATATGGCTAAAATTCATGATATAGGTAAAATCTATGTTGATGATAAGATTTTGAAAAGTAATGAAATTTTGGCTGAAGAAGAATTTAGAGAGATGAAAGAACATAGTAAATATGGATATGAACTATTGAAAGATATTGATATGTTAAATGATGACCTTGACATTATTCTCCACCATCATGAATTTTATAACGGGAATGGTTATCCTGATGGAATCGAAGAAAAGGAGATTCCGTTAGGTTCAAGAATATTAAATATATGTGATTCATTTGATGTTATGACTACGGGACGCAGTTATAAGAGAGCTCTTAATAAACAAGAGACTATAGAAGAATTCGAGGAGTGTTCAGGTGAACAGTTTGACCCTGAATTAACGGACAAAATGATTGAACTTATTAAGAGCGGAGAATTAGATGATAGTTTTAAAAAATAAATATTTAATATTTAAAAATTCATAATGTTAAATGGGGGTAGAGAGTATGTTCGAGGATTTAACTCAAAAAATTAATAAATTAGATGGGATAATTTCCTGCAAAATCACTGGTGACAATGATATTGATGAAGTACATATAATAGCCGATAAACAGAGAAACCCAAAAAGGATCGTAAGGGATGTTGAAACTATTATATTAGTTAATCAGGATAAAGATATTGATCACAAAAAAATAAGTATTGCACAATTTGAACATGATGAAGAGAAACATGATATTGATCGTTTGGAGATCATATCAATCTTTAAGGAAAATAATAATCCAATTTGTCATTATAGACTTAAAATTAATGATAATATTTTCGAAGGCTCCAGTGATGATTATCCAGATGAACCATTAATGTACAAAGCTGCTAATGGTATGGCAAAAATGTTAGAAAAGTACATAAAATTACCCGGAAAATTAAGAGTTGAGAATGTCTTCAAAACCGGCTTAAGAGATGACATAATTGTGGTACAAATCACCCTATATAATGAGCATGGAATGGAAGAAAGACTATTAGGAGCCACATATGTCAACCAGGATTTACCTTTAGCAGTAGGTAAAGGTGTACTTAAAGCATTAAATAGAAAAATTATTGGCAGTTATTAATCTAAACTATAAAAGGAGAAATAATAAAGATGGTAGAACTAATTGACTCACACGCTCACCTAGATTTTGATAAATTTAATAAGGACAGAGAAGAAGTTATTGAAAGAGCTAAAAGTAATGGAATTGTAAATATTATAAATGTTGGATCAAACTTAGCCTCGAGCCACCGTTCCCTGCAGTTAAGCCAGCAGTATGATATTATTTATGCGGTGGTAGGTGTTCACCCTCATGAAGCTAAAACACTTGATAAAAAAGCTTTACAGGTATTAAAAGACCTTTCTAAAGCTGATAAAGTTTTGGGAATTGGTGAAATAGGTCTTGACTTTTATTATGATAACTCCCCGCGCGATGAACAAAGAGAAGCATTTAGAAAACAACTTCAACTAGCTAAAGAAATTAATCTTCCCGTGGTCATTCACAGTCGGGAAGCTGATGAAGATACCATTAAAATTTTAAAAGAAGAAAATATGAGAAATCATAATATACTGCTGCACAGTTATACGGGTGGAGCAGAAATGGCAGAGGAAGCCCTGGAATTGGGCTTCTATTTTAGTGCTGGGGGTATTGTTACCTTTAATAGTGCCCAAGATTTAAAAAATATTATGCAAAAGATTCCTTTAAGTAGAATTTTACTGGAAACTGATTCTCCTTACTTAGCCCCTTCTCCACATAGAGGTAAAAGAAATGAACCAATGTATGTAAAAGAGGTAGCTAAATATCTTGCTTCCTTAAAAAATACAACTTTTGAAAAAGTCTCTGAAACAACTACCAGTAATACGAGGAGATTTTTCAATATAGAAAAAAATTAAATGTTTTGTATTCAATTTTACTTTTATTTTCTCTATGATATGATTTAATTAAAGGTAAGAATAAATGGGAGGGGTTTTTAAATGAAATATTTAGTTAAATACGAAAAAGAAGGTATTGAAGAAGTAGTTGAAGCTCATGCACCCGGTCAAGCTACCTATCACTTCTTAAAAGATCATAATATAGATATAGAAGAGATCGACCAAGATGATGTAAAGATTATACCCTATAATGAAGAAGATGAAAAGTAATATTGTGTAAATTCCCGGCCTGTTCCGGGATTTCTTGTTTCACATATAATTAAATAGATATTAAAAAGGGCCATCTGTGTAAAAGCAGATGGCCCTTTTTTTGTCAAAAGAATTTATTATTCTACAGGAATCTATTAATAGGTTAAATTTTGATAAATATCTGATATTTAATTGGCATTAATGAGCCGGAAATTTAGTACATAAATACAGTGGCAAAATATGGAATATTATGATAGTATTGTAAATAAGATATCCCGGGAAATACAAATGCAAGGGGGAATTATATGGATAACTCAAAAAATAAACTTACTCCCTTAAGTAAACATGAATTAATGCAGGTACAAGGTGGAGGACCAATTTCTGGTCCAACTTTAATTCTGGGAGCTTTTGGAGTAGCTTCAGCGGGTATAGCAATAGGTTTAGCTATAGGTGCGGCCTATTATTATTCCACTCGTTAAAGAAAAGAGGTGACCTTATTAAAAATTTAAGCCAGGAAGAATTGATGGATATCAAGGGTGGTTTTGTGGTCAGCAGTACTACTGCTACAGTAGTATATTTACTGGCCGGTTTAGGCGGGATCGCCCTGGGAGCATATGTAGGCTATAATAAGGCAGCTAATCAATAATTAAATTGCAAGGAGGCTATAAATTGGATAATAAGGAGAATAAGAAAATGTCATTATTAACATTATTAAGTGGACCGGTCCAGGGACATAATTTAGTACTGGGAACGTTTTTTTCCACTGCACTTGGGGTTATTGTTGGATTTGTAATAGGGCAGTTAATATATCAATTATTACAGTAAGAAATGATAAATGATGGAGAAACTAACCACAGCATTCTATCTAATATACTTAAAACTAATAAAATATAGTAAGTTTATAAAGCAGAGAGATCAAAGTGACTGTGGATCAGCCTGTCTGGCCACAGTAGCCAATCTATATAATTTGAATTATCCAATTAGTAAGATAAGAGAAAGGGCCGGGACTAATCAAAAAGGAACATCAGCTTATGGACTAATAAAAGCAGCAGCAGATATAGGTTTTAAGGCACAAGGCGTTAAAGCAGATATAAAGGACTTAAATCAAAACATCAAACTCCCGGCCATTGCTCATATTATTGAAAACGATATACTACACTATATAGTAATCTATAAAATAAAAGATAAAGCTATGGTCATATTTGATCCCGCCAGTGGTTTGAGAACTATTAAAAAGAACGAGTTCAAAGTAAAATGGACCAATATTTTAATACTCTTAACCCCCGAGCAAAAAGAGAGAAGTAAAGCAAAAGATTTAGATAAGATCTCTTTTTTGAAGTATCACTTAAAAGATAATAAAGGTCTGTTAATTCAAATATTTATAGCCTCCTTGTTTTATACAGCCTTTGGTATTATCGGTTCCTTTTATTTTAAATATCTGATAGATAGTATTTTAGTGAACGGCTTAAAAAACACCCTGCATATAATATCAATAGGGGCCTTAGTTTTAGCAGTAATGAAAGTTGTAATGGACACCTTTCGCAAACAACTTTCTTTATACTTTTCTCAGCAGATAGATATAAGGTTAATAGCTGATTACCTAGAACATATTTTGACCCTCCCAATCTCTTTTTATGAGAGGCGGGCAATAGGGGAAATACTTTCCCGCGTTCAGGATTCAGGTAAAATAAGGGAAGCCTTATCAGGGGCAGCAATTACAATCATGATTGATTCCCTTCTTGTAATTGGTGGAGGTTTAATTTTATATCTGCAGAGTAGTTATCTCTTTAAAATCGCTGTTATTATTATACCAGCTTATATAGCTTTAGTATTATTGTTTGCATATAAACATAAAAAGGTCAGAAAAGAAGAGATGGAAAAAGGGGCTAACCTGCAGTCAACCTTAGTTGAAACAGTAAAAAGTATTAAAACAATCAAAGCATCAAACAATGAAAAAAGTAGTTATTTGCAAAATGAAGATGACTTAATCACATTTATTGAAAAAGCGTTTAAGGCAAATTTTTTGAAGAATATGCAGGGATCTATTGATAACTTACTGGCCGCTGTGGGAGAGATCATTATCTTATGGTCGGGAGGTTACCAAGTTATCAATGGTAATTTAACAGTGGGCCAGCTGATAACCTTTAATGCCCTCTTGGCTTACTTTTATAAACCTTTACAAAATTTAATCAAGATACAACCAAAGATTCAGCAAGCCTCGGCCGCTTTAGACCGTTTATTGGAAATCATGATTCTAGATTCGGTCGGTCAAGATTATAATTTAATCAAACTGGAATCTATAAAGGGTGAAATCAAGTATGAAAATGTGGAATTTATCTATAACATGGAAAAGCGGGTACTAAAAGACCTTTCTTTCGAAATAAAACCGGGCCAAAGAATTGCCTTAGTCGGGAAAAGTGGTTCGGGTAAGACTACGATAATAAAATTGCTATTGAAATTTTATTCCTCTTATCAGGGGAATATTAATATCGATGGGAAAAACATTAAGGATATTGAGACAAAATCATTAAGAGATAAAATAGGATATGTGCCCCAGGAGCCCTATATTTTTAATAAAACAATCAGAGAAAATATCAATTTAAACGATGAGGATTATTCTTTAGAAGAAATAATAAAAGCCTGTAAAAAGGCTAAAATCCATAATTATATTAATCAATTGCCTGCTAGATATGAGACCGTCCTGAATGAGAACGGTAGTAATCTATCCGGTGGGCAAAGACAGCGGCTTGCAATTGCCCGTATATTGTTAAAGGACCCTGATTTAATAATTTTTGATGAGGCAACTAACCATTTAGATTATGAGACAGAAAAGTCGATTAACAAATTACTCAAAAATGCTATAAAGAATAAAACGGTGATTATAGCAGCACACCGCCTGAGCAGTATCAAAGACTCTGATAATATCTTTTATATTGACCGGGGACAGGTAATAGAAAAAGGCACCCACCAATATTTATTAAGGCAAAAAGGGCAGTATCACAGTTTGTGGCAGGCCCAGCAATAATATCATGTAAAAGAGGTTATTCCTATTGAACTATAAACACTTAGATATCAAAAATTTAAGCCAAAAAAGATATAAAAATAATATAAAGAGCAAACTCTTTTTAAAAATCCTCCTGCTGAGTATTATTTTAATTATTATTGGATTGACTATCTGGCTTATCTATGGTGAGGTAGATGTGATCATCAAATCCAATGGGATAATTCAAAATAAAGAAAATATTAGTTACATATATAGTATAAAGGGTGGTTATTTAGATTATATTATTCCCCCAAAAAAACAAATGGTAAGAAAGGGAGAATTACTCTTTTCTTTATCCAATCAAGAATTGTCAAAGAGGAAAAGGTATCTTAAAAATAAACTCAAATTACTTGAAATTAAGATATCTGATCTACAGGGGATAAAAAGATTTATTAGAGACAAAGATATGTCAATAAAATTAAATACCCAGTTATTTCAAAATGAATTAACAATGATTAAAGGAAAATTAAAAAACCATAATTATAATATTAAACTAAAAAAGGATAAGTATAAAAAGTTAAAAAAATTCGAAGGACTTAGTATTACAAAAAACAGATTAATTAATGAAAAAAAGCAAATAGAAAATTTAGAATATGAGCTTAAAGAATATAAGCAGAACAAGTTAGTTGAATTAGAAAAACGTATATCTTCCCTAGAAGATGCAATAATTACTAAAAAGATTGAATTAGATAATATAAATTCAGATATAAAGAAGTATAAAATATATGCCCCTATTGAGGGGAAAATAGAGTATTTAAATAAGTATAATACTGGAGATTATATTTCGGGGGGAGTTAAGGTAATGAAAATAATCCCCAAAACACAAAATAAATATGTTGTTGATTTAATTATTGAAAACAAAGATATATTGAAATTGAATAAAGGAGATGAGGTTGTATATAAAATTGCTTCTTTCCCCTATAAAGAACATGGAATCGCTCGGGGAAGAATACTTAAAATCAATTCTGATACGACGAAATTAAATGATAATAATTATATATATAAGGTAAAAGCATCTATAAAAAATATTTTAGAAAAAGGTAGCAATAAAAAGTATGTTACATATAAAAATGGAATGCTTACTAAAGCATCTATAGTTGTAAGGAAAAGAAAAATTCTATACTATATATTAGAAAAATTAGATTTTTTAAACACGGGGGTGTTTTGATTGGATCTGCAAAAAATGTATTTTGACTATAATCAAATAAAGGAAGAAGTAACCTCCTCCTGGTCAAGGTGTCTTAAATATAATAGGAAAAGGGAAATTGATACAACACATTTAAGAGAGTTCCCTACAAAAAATAAATATATTGATAATTCAATCAAAAAATACTTTAAAATAAAGGTGGGAGAAGTAAATAATAAGTTAGAAGAACCCCCCTGTTTTTTCTTGGTCAATAAGAACTTTGTAATCGAAGCAATATCTGCTGACTTTAATAAAAAGATAAAGCTAGAACAAGTTGGAATAGAAGAGGGATTTTCATTTTCAGAAGAAAAGTCAGGTACTAATGCCGTATTTTTAGCCGGCAAATTGGAAAAACCAGTCCATATTTTACCGGGTCATCATTTCTGTAAACCATTAAATTCCTGGCATAGTATAGCTTATCCTATAATTATTAAGGAAGATATATATGGATATTTAAATATAGTTAGCCAAATTAAGATTAAAAATGAAATAATTTGTTTAACAGAACTTTTAGTAAATAATCTTGAATTAAAAATTTCAAATAAAAATTGTGAATCGAAAGATATTTCCTATCATAAAAATTTAAGTGATAAGCAGTTTTATATCCTAAAAAAGATCGCCCATGGTCTTACAGAAAGAGCTTTGGCCAGTGATTTAAACCTAAGTAAAAGTACAATTAAGTACCATAAAAAGAAACTATTTAACTTCTTTAATGCGGACTCAAATATAGAAATGGTGGTTAAAGCATTCCAAAAAGGTTTTTTAACTTTTAATGAAGTAAGTTTTTAAAAGAGGATTTGGGGTTGTGGTTAATGAAATATAAATATATACCACGTAAAAAGGAGAGATTTTTAATGTATAAGATACTAGTTATTAACCCCGGTTCAACTTCTACCAAACTTTCAATATTCGAAGATGAAAAAGAAAAATGGAAGCAAGAACTGCAGCACAGCAGTGAGGAAATAAAAAAGTTTGCTAAAATTATAGACCAATTAGATTGGCGGGAAAAGTTAGTAAGAGAAGAGATTAAAAGCTCTGGTTTCAATTTCAATGATTTAGATGCAATTGTAGCCAGGGGCGGAGTTGCCCTGGATCCTCTGCTGGGGGGCACCTATGTAATCGGAGATGATATGGTGCATGATCTAGAAATTGCTAAAAACTCTTCCCATGCTTCTAACTTAGCTGGTATTATTGCTTATAACCTAGGAGAAGAATTTGATATACCCGCCTATACAGTTGATCCCATATCTGTAGATGAATTTGAAGATGTAGCCCGTTTATCAGGGTTGCCTGAAATTCCTAGAAAATGTCAGTCCCATGCTTTAAATCTTAAATCTATAGGCAGAAAAATTGCTGAATATATTGATAAAAAATTCGATGAATGTAATTTAGTGGGTGCTCACTTGGGAGGGGGAATTTCGATAGCTCCTCTTAAAAAAGGTAGAATTGTCGATGTAAACAATGCAAACCAGGGTGGACCCTATTCTCCAGAACGGGTGGGAACTTTACCCAGTTTAGATTTGGCCGAATATATTTTTGAAAACCAACCTGAGAGAGATAAGTTCGTTAAGAAATTACTGGGTAACGGCGGATTGACAGCTTATTTAGGTACCAGTGATGGACTTGAAATAGAAAAAAGAATTGAAGAAGGAGATAAAAAAGCCGAGCTTGCCTATGAAGGTATGATCTATCAGATAGCCAAAGAAATTGGCGCTATGGCTACCGTTTTAAACGGAGATGTGGATGCAATATTTATTACCGGTGGTCTAGCCAAATCAAAATATATAACCAATCGAGTAATAAAAAGAGTTGAATATATTGCAGAAGTTTTTGTTTATCCCGGCGCAGCTGAAATGGAAAATTTAGCTTTAGGAGCCTTAAGAGTCTTAAAGGAAGAAGAAGATATTTTAAGATATGAAGAAGGGAAAATGGATACAACTATATTTTAATCATCAACCAGCAGTTTAAACTGCTGGTTTCAGGTATTTATCTCTAGTCATTCAGGAAGTTATTAAGAATTTAAGAATAATAATGAAAAAAGCGAGGTGTAAAAATGGCAAAAGTATTTGTGACTCGAAAGATACCAGATGCTGGTTTGGACTTGTTAAAGGAAAAATATGAAGTAGAAGTATTTTCTAGTACAAAAAACCCAACAAAAGAACAGTTAATTGAAAAGGCAAAAGAAGCAGATGCTCTTATTCCCCTATTAGGTGATGAGATTGATGAGGAAGTCATTAATAAATGTAGTAATTTAAAGATAATAGCAAATTATGCAGTGGGATATGATAATATAGATCTTAAGGCAGCTGAAGAAAATGATATCTATGTATCTAATACGCCCGATGCCCTCACAGAAACTACCGCTGATATGACCTGGACCTTACTCATGGTAGCTGCCCGAAGGGTCGTAGAGTCAGATAAATATGTTAGAGACTTAAAATTTGAGAGTTGGGGCCCCGAATTACTGTTAGGACAAAAAGTTTACGGCAAGACAATTGGGATTATTGGTTTTGGTAGAATTGGTCAGGCAGTAGCTAAAAGAGCAGCCGGCTTTGATATGGAAATATTGTATAATAAGCGTACCCCTCTATCGGATAAAGAAGAAAAAGAATTAAAGGCAAGTTATGCTGAATTACCGGATTTACTAAAAAGAGCCGACTTTGTGACCATCAATGCTGCCTTAAATGAATCCACCTACCATTTAATTGATAAAGAAGAATTAAAAATGATGAAGTCAAGTGCAGTTTTAGTAAATACCGGCCGGGGTCCAATCATTAATGAAAAAGTTTTAGCAGAGGCCCTGGCAGACAAAGAAATTTTTGCAGCAGGGTTGGATGTATATGAAGAAGAGCCTGAAGTTCATCCCAAATTATTAGAATTAGATAATGTGGTTTTAACACCTCATACAGGTTCGGCCACAGTTGATGCCAGAGATAAGATGGCAGAGATGGCAGCTGCCAATGTAATAGCGGTACTTTCAGGCAGCAAACCTGTAAATCAGGTAGTCTAAAAGGAGGCAAAAATGATAAAAGCAGATCAAATATTTGATATTTCAATTACTATTAAAGAAGGTATGGTAAGTTTTCCGGGTGATACTGTACCTGAGATAGAGCGTATTAAAGAAATTGAAAAAGCTGGATATAATTTGAGTAAGATGCAGGTAAGTGTGCATGTGGGGACCCATGCAGATGCACCCACCCATTTTGTAGAGGATGGCAAATATATTGATGAAATTAAACCGGAACGATTTATGGGTGAAACTCAAGTAATTGAGATAAAAAACAATAAAGAAATTACAAAAGCAGAACTTGAAGACAAAGAGATTAAGAGTGATAAACTACTATTTAAAACTATTAATAGTGAATATTTAAAGGAAGATACTTTTAACGAAAATTTTGTCTATATGACTTATCAAGCAGCTGAATATTTAGTGAAGAAAGGTGTTAAACTGATCGGAATAGATTATTTAACTATAGAGAGTCTAGATAGTAAAGACTTTGCGGTCCATAAACTTTTATTAGGGAACGATGCGATTATTCTGGAGGCAGTTAATTTAGCAAATATAAAGCCGGGCTTATATAATCTCTTAGCATTTCCCCTAAAATTACAAAATTGTGAAGCCTCGCCAATTAGAGCATTATTGACAAAATAGATATGGTTTTGTTGTTTAAATGTACTATAAATTTAGGTTAATTCTTAAAGGAATTAGCCTTTTTTTATTTCAAAAAAATGATATAATAATATTAAAAGAAATAAATGGGTGAAAATATGGGTAAAATAAAAGTATTGATTTTTGATAAACACAAACTATATAAAGATGCTTTGTCTCATATTTTAAAGGATAAGGAGAAGATAAAGTCTGTCTTCTCCATTTCTCAGTATGAGCATGTTTTACCTGTATTGGATAAATTTTATCCGGATATGGTTTTGATTAATAGCCTGAAAGTTGAGCATGATAAGTTAGAACAACTTGTCAAAGGGATCAAAAATAAAGATAATGAAATTAGTGTCTTTCTTTTAAAAAACGAGGATACTTTATTACATAGAAATACTGACAGATTTGTTGATATATCTATTCCAATTACCAAAGACCATAAATATCTTTATAAGATGATCCAAAAATATGTAAGTAATAATGAATATAATACTGTAGAAGAAAGTGTAACCGGTTATAAATTTCATAATTTAACAGACAGAGAAATGGATGTTATTTCCCTTATTTCTAGGGGGATGTCCAATAAAGAAATTTCAGAAGAACTTATCATAAGTGAAAGAACTGTTAAAAACCATGTCAGTAATATATTAAAAAAGTTATCGGTTAATGATAGAACCCAGGCCTTAATTAAATGCTTGAAGATGGGTATAGTTGAGTTAGAATAAACCATAAATCAACTCTATATTTTACAAGTGAACTTTTATTGTGATAGAATGAAAATGATAATATAAATAAAGGAGTAATTTATGGATAAAGAAATAGCAACCTTTCACAACACAAAAGATATTCTAAATAAATACAATATAAGATTAAATAAAAATTTAGGTCAGCACTTTTTAATTGATAGTAAAGTATTAAAACAAATTATAAAATCATCAAATTTACAGGGTGATGAGAAGGTAATAGAAATTGGCTCTGGTATAGGGACTTTAACACAATATTTATTAGAAGAATTGGACGAGGGACAAATATTTGCGATCGAAAAAGACAATCGGTTTATTAATATTTTAAAAGATCTGTTTCAGGACAATGATAATTTAAAGATCATTAATGAGGATATACTGCAGATTAATTGGGAGCGTTTTATTAAAAGTAACGAACTTGCTGGAGAGGATCTCAAAATAATTGCTAATCTTCCCTATTATATAACTACACCAATTATAGAAAGTCTTCTATTTTCTCCCCTCCAAATTAATGAAATGGTCTTTATGATGCAGAGAGAGGTTGCTAAAAGATTAGCAGCTTCCCCGGGCAATAAAGATTATGGTAGTTTAAGTGTATTCATTCAATTTCATTATCAAGTTGATATTCAATTTGAAGTTCCACCTAAAGCTTTTATACCAAAGCCAGAAGTCTATTCATCCGTTATCAAGCTTATCCCCCATGAAAAGATTCCTTATCATGTAAAAGATAAAGACTTTTTCTTTCAAGTTGTGAAAGCCATATTTAATTTGAGAAGAAAGAATATAAAAAATGGATTAACCCTATCTCCACATGTAAAATTAGATAAAGAAATAATTTTAAAGGGCCTTGAAATCAGTGGTATTGATAAAAGAATCCGAGGCGAGAATTTATCAATAGAAAAAATGGTCCAATTAAGTAATAATTTATGGGACCTCAAAAAAGAAAAAGAGTGATAAAAATGATTTTTATTAGTCCAACTGAGGGAAAATTGAATATTAAGGAAACATATAAAAGTATTCTTTCCTTTATTAAAAAACAACCCAATAATCATTACAAACTAATAATAGGGACTGATTCTCATCCGGGGATAGAAGAATCTGTATTTGTAACAGCTATTGTAATCTATAGAGTTGGGCATGGTGGTAGATATTTCTATCATAAGCAGAAAGTAGAAATGAGAAGTGGATTCAAGAAAAGAATTTTCCATGAGGTTTCGAGGAGTTTAAATGTAGCAAGTAAAATTACTGACTATATTTCAATAGACAGTGCTTCTTCATCTCTCGATATAGAAATCCATATCGATGTGGGGCAAAATGGCCCTAGCAGTGAAATTATCAAGGAAGTTGTGGGGATGGTTGTAGGTAGTGGTTATGATGCTTTAATCAAACCTGATTCATATGCGGCTTCTAATGTAGCTGATAGGTATACAAAGTAGGGATTAGAACTTGACAGTCACCATCTTTTTTTATATAATCCACTAATGCAAAGTACTGTATTTGTTTAAATTAACAAATAAATCAGCTATTAAAAAGAGATCTGGGGGGTTCTCTTATGCCAAAAAATACATTAAGTGAAATCAGGAGAAACATTTCCCAATATAAAGAGAAAGAAGTGATCATCAAAGCAGACCGAGGTAGAAGAAGGTCGATTAATAAAGAAGGTATATTAGATGAAACTTATGACAATATTTTCATAGTCAAGATTCAAGAAAGTGAACAAGAAAGACATTTATCATTTTCGTATGCAGATTTGTTGACTGATTCAGTAGAATTAAAATTAAAAGAAGATCATCAAAGAATAGGGGTTATATAAAAAAATAAACCCTAAATATTTACAACAAAAAATAATATAGTAAACATTCTGGGGGTGCACTTACTTGTCATTTGAAATGTTAGTCGGCCTTACAGGTGGATTGGGCTTGTTTATCTATGGTATGAAACAGATGAGTGAAGGTTTACAAAAGACGGCCGGCAAAAGATTAAGACATATTTTAGCCTTTTTGACAAAAAACACATTTTCGGGAGTCCTGGTTGGTACAGGAGTCACTTCTATAATCCAAAGCAGTAGTGCTACAACAGTTATGGTTGTAGGGTTTGTTAATGCAGGATTAATGACTTTATACCAATCAATCGGAGTAATTATGGGCGCAAATATTGGTACTACAGTTACTGCCCAGATTATATCCTTTGATTTAGGAGATTATGCTTTCCATGCTATCACTATTGGAGCTATCGCTTACCTTTTTGCTCAAAGAAAAAGATATCAGTATATTGGTCAGGTTATATTAGGTTTCGGTATTCTCTTTTTGGGTCTAAACATTATGAGTGAGACAATGCACCCATTAAGAGAATCTCAATATATAGTAGATCTAATGAAATCATTTGGTACCTACCCTATTTTGGGTGTCTTGGCTGGTATGGCAATAACTGTTACCGTACAAAGTAGTAGTGCTACATTTGGTATTTTAGTTGGCCTGGTATCAGTCGGAATTATAGATTTCAGTTCAGGAGTGCCCATTCTTTTAGGTAGTAATATAGGTACTACAGTTACTGCTATCCTTTCCGCGATTGGGGCAAGTAAAACAGCCAAAAAATCAGCGGCTGCCCACTTCATATTTAATATTTTAGGCACGAGTATTATGATAGCACTTATCTATCTAATACCAAACTTCACGGGTAGATTACAGGGCTTATTAAGAAACTTTAGTTTGATGACTAATAATTCTGTTAGCGCTGAACGTATGTTGGCCAATACCCATACCTTATTCAATGTAACTAATACCTTAGTTTGGATGCCTTTTGTAGGGTTTATGGTTAGTGTAGTAAATAAAATAATTCCAGGGGAAGATGTTTCAATTGAAAGAGGACTTGTTCACCTTGATGAAAGAATGTTATCTACACCCCAGGCTGCATTATCTCAGGTGAACATGGAAGTTACCAGGATGCATAGCCTGGTACAGGAGATGGTAATAGAATCTAAACAGGCAGTCTTGGAAAAAGATACTGACATAATCAAAAAGATCAGACATAAAGAAGAGATAATTAATGAAATAGAAGAAGAATTACTGGTATTTTTAACAGATATACCGCAAAGTTCTCTTTCCGATGAAGATATTAAAACTTTAGATAGTTATTTTGCCATTGTAGATGATATTGAAAGTATTGGTGATGATGGTAACAGTATAGCCGATTTAGCTGAATATATTATAGATAATAACTTAGAATTTTCGGAAGAAGCCATAAAATCTATTGAAACCGCTTATGATATTGTAATTGATTACTTAGAAGATTCTAGAGAAATAGTACAAACCGGTGATAGAGAAATTGCCGAAAAACTGTTTAACGGTGAAGAAAAGATGGATGAAATATTACTTCAATACAGAAATGAACATCTGAAAAGATTAAATAAAGGAGTTTGTATCCCATCAGCGGGTATAGCTTATCTGGAGGTATTAGAAGACTTAGAACACATCAGTGATCAATTTGCTGATATTGCCTATAGTATAATAGAAAGAAAAAAGAAAAAGATTGGCTAAAGATAATGGGACCCTCTGGGGTCCCTTTTTATATTTCTAAGGAGGTTCAAATATGTCAGAAAAGATATTAATTGTAGATGATGAAAAGAATATTCGCGATTTATTGAAGTTTAATCTTGAAAACGAGGGATATGAGACTCTGGAAGCAAAAGATGGTAAAGAGGCGTTAGAAAAAGTTAAAGAAGATATTGACCTGGTAATACTAGACCTAATGCTCCCAGAAGTTGATGGTCTAAATGTCTGTAAACAGATTCGTAATGATGATCAAATAGGGAATTTACCCATTATCATGCTGACAGCCAAGAGCGAAGATATTGATAGAATAATTGGTTTAGAATTAGGTGCTGATGATTACATAACAAAACCTTTTAATACCCGCGAATTGATTGCAAGGGTTAAAGCCCTACTAAGAAGAATATCGATGAGCACCGGTTATGAAAAAGAAGAAAAAATGATAATAAAATTAAATGATTTGAGGATCAATATCAAAAACCATACTGTTAAAGAAAAGAATCAGGAAATTCCCATGACCCCCAAAGAATTTGATTTATTAGTTTTTCTTATTAGAAATGACGACCAGGTTTTTTCTAGAGATAAACTTCTTAGTGAGATCTGGGGTTATGAGTTTTCAGGAGATACCAGGACTGTGGATGTACATGTCAGAAGATTAAGAAAGAAAATCGGTAAAGACCTAATAAAAACGGTGAGAGGAGTGGGGTATAAATTTGAAAAAGTGGAATGAATATAGTCTCAGGACGCAATTGATAATAGTTTTTGGCTTAATTCAGATACTTTTATTTGGCCTTATTTTTTATTTCATAACTTTAAATTACCGTGATTTTTATCTTGATCAGGTAGAAGAAAATTTAAAGAACAATATAAAGTTAATAAAAAATGATGAAACTATCAAAAATCAGATGGGGAATATAGATCAATTAGATGAACTAATCAAAGAAATAGGGATTTCTATAGAAACGAGGATTACTATAATAGAAGTTAGCGGCAAGGTTTTAGCTGATTCCAGATATAATCCCTATATTATGGAAAATCACAGCAATAGACCGGAGATAAAAACAGCCTTAGAAGGTAATGATTATGGAGTTTCTGAAAGAAAAAGCTCAACCCTGAATCAGGATATGTATTATGTCGCATCAGTCGATAGATTAAATGGAGAAAGGGTAATCATTAGATTAGCAAAGTCATTAGAGAATATAAATCAAATTATTAGGGGAGATGTATATAAGTATCTCTTATTTTTAATTGGTTTATTAATTTTAAGTAATACATTAGTCTGGTATTATTCAAAATCTATTATTAAACCGTTAAAAAGA
This sequence comes from uncultured Halanaerobiales bacterium, assembly GCA_964526845.1. GTDB lineage: Bacteria > Bacillota > Halanaerobiia > Halanaerobiales > M55B127 > M55B127. The sequence goes on from CAZGMM010000006.1 coordinate 16,495, forward strand.
ATAAAAAATATGGCTAAAGAGATAGCCACTGGTCATAGGAATAAGATCGCTGATATTAAATATTCAAATAGTGAGTTGGGCAGTTTGGTCCAGGAATATAATAGGTTGGGAGAAGAGTTAGATAGTAAAATAGATAAATTAAGGGATGAAAAAAATAAATTAACAGCTATTCTTAATAGTATGAATGAAGGGGTAATTGCAACGGATGACAATAAAAAGATTTTGATGATAAATCCAAAAGCTTGCGAAATTCTGAATGTTAATTGTGGAGGTGTAGAAGGTAAGAACTTCATAAGTGAGATTCGCGACCATAGATTTGACGAATATTTAAATAAAGTATTAGAGAGAAAGGAAAACTATAGTACAGAAATGACCTTTAAAAATCCAGATAAAAGGTATTTAGAATGTAATTTTCAAACTATTACCGACCATAAAGATGAAATAATCGGGGCAGTAATGGTTCTAATAGATGTAACTAGACTAAGAAAACTAGAAGAAATGAGAAAAGATTTTGTTGCTAATGTATCCCATGAATTAAAAACCCCTTTAACTTCTATCAGGGGTTATGCAGATACAATTGTAGAAAATGAAATCAAGGATTATGATACTATTAAAAGATTTGTAGGCATTATTAGTAAAGAAGCAACCCGACTCAATTTATTAATAAATGACTTATTGGATTTATCTAAATTAGAAGCAGATTATTTTGAACTTAAACCAGAAAAACTGGATAATATATTAGATAAACCACTTAGAATTTTGGAAAATGAAGCTGATAAAAAAGATATTGAAATAATAAAACAGTTTGAAGAAGATCTACCGTTAGTTAAAATGAATAAATCACAGATTGAGAACCTCCTTATCAATTTAATCGACAATGCTATTAAATATAACAAAGAAGACGGCAAGATATTTATTAGGTCCTACCAAGAGGATGATAAAGTATATATTGAAGTTGAAGATAATGGTTTTGGCATTCCCAAAGAAGATCAGGATAGGATATTCGAGAGGTTTTATCGCGTAGATAAAGCCCGTTCAAAAGAAGTTGGCGGTACCGGTATAGGCCTTTCAATTGTAAAGCACATTGTTAAAGGTCATAATAGTGAAATAGATGTAAAAAGCGTTGAAGGCCAGGGCACTAACTTCAAATTCTATCTACATGTAGCTAGATAAATTATTTGTTAACAAAAATGTAACAATAATTTAACAAAAACCCTGTTTATAAACAGTTTAGCATGTGTTAAATTAATAAATGTGGATTTATACTATTTACAGAAGAAAGGAGTTCAACCTTAATGTCCTCCAATATAAAAATTGAGATTAAAAATTTAAATTTCTTTTATGATGATTTTCAAGCATTAACAGATATCAATATGAAAATCAAAGAAAACAAAATAACTGCATTAATTGGACCATCAGGTTGTGGTAAATCGACCTTCTTAAGGGTGATAAATCGTATGAATGATCTGATCGATGGTACTACTGTTCAGGGAGAAGTTATACTAGATGGTCAAAATTTATATAGTTCAGATATTGATGTAGTTCAATTAAGGAAAAAAGTTGGTATGGTATTCCAACACCCCAACCCCTTTCCTAAATCTATATATGATAATGTAGCATATGGACCAAAAATTCATGGAATGAAAGACAAAAATAAACTGGATCAATTAGTAGAAGATAGTTTAAAGGGGGCAGCCTTATGGGATGAAGTCAAAGACAGGTTAGACCAGCCGGCCCTTGATCTATCTGGTGGTCAACAGCAGAGGTTATGTATTGCCCGCGCTCTAGCTGTTAAACCTGAAGTGCTACTTATGGATGAACCTGCCTCAGCTTTAGATCCTGTTGCAACAGCTAAGATTGAAGAATTAATGGCAGAATTAGAAAAAGAATATACAATCGTGATTGTAACTCACAGTATGCAGCAGGCGGCAAGAGTTTCTGATGAGACCGGCTTTTTCTTAATGGGCGAATTGATTGAATACGGTGATACAGGTAAGATTTTTGAGAATCCTGATGATCAGAGAACTGAAGATTATATTACAGGCCGCTTCGGTTAATAAGGAAAGGTGAGATAAAATGTTACGCAAAGGACTTGATGAAAACATAGAAAAATTAAAAAATGAGATGCTTCTGATGGGTAGTCAGGTTGAGGAAGCAATTGAAAAAAGTATAAAAGCTTTGAAAGAACAGGATATAGAGTTAGCAGAAGAAGTAATGGAAGAAGATGACAAAATTGATGAATATGAATTAGAGTTAGAAGAAATGTGTACGAGATTAATTGCAACCCAACAACCGGTTGCTAAAGATTTAAGAACTATTATTGTAATTTCTAAATTAGCTACTGATTTAGAACGAATTGGAGACCATGCTTCAAATATTGCTAATATGGTTATTAAAATAGGAGATGAACCTCTCATCAAACCCTTAATTGATATTCCCAGAATGACTGATATTGTTACCCGCAGGTTGAAAAAAAGCTTGGAGGCGTTTGTGAATCTAGATGTGGAATTAGCCCATAAAATAGCCAAAGAGGACGAAGAAGTAGATGTGTTAGACGAACAGATATTAAGAGAACTACTTACCTTTATGATTGAAGACCCAAAAACTATTAGACAGGCCATGTCATTAATCTTTATTAGTAGATTTTTAGAACGAATTGGTGATCATGCTACCAATATCTGTGAAAGGGTAATATATATGGCTACTGGGGACTGGGATGTGTCTTATTAATTAGTTTAGCCTTTTTTGAAGGGACATGGTTAAGATTTCAAATAAAATATTAATTGTGGATGATGATAAAAACATCAGGGATTTAGTGAAATATAATTTAGAAGAAATAGGATATTATATATTAGAAGCTGAATATGGTGAGGCAGCCATAAATAAGGTGAAAAAAGATATTGATTTAGTTATTCTAGATTTAATGCTTAACAAAATTGATGGCTTAGAAGTTTGTCAAAGAATAAGAAATAATAAGGAATTAAAAGATACTGCAATCATAATGTTAACTGCCGAGGATGAAGAGTTAGATAGAATTTTAGACCTTGAAATCGGGGCTGATCATTATATGACTAGACTATTTAGTATTAGAGAATTAAGATCTCGGATTAAAGCTATTTTAAGAAGAGCAAAAAGTGATTTTAACAAAGTTAAATCAGATAATGATAAATCAAAATATATGACGGGAGATTTAGAGTTAAATATTCAGGGTTATGAAGTAAGAAGGAACGGAAAAACTGTAGATTTAACTCCCAAAGGATTTGAATTATTAAGATTTATGTTTACAAACCAAAATAAAGTATTAACAAGAGAAATTTTATTAGAAAAAAATCTGGGGATATGAATATACAGGTGATACCAGAACAGTAGATGTACATATCCGCAGTTTGAGAAAGAAAATTGGTAGAGAATATAAAAAAACTATCAGAGGTTTGGGCTATAAGCTTGTAGAGTCTAAGAAATATGTTCGAAAAAAGTTTTTTAAAAAAATAATACTCCTTTTAACATATTATTAACCTATTTGTAAACTTTTATTCATTTGGTTGTAACAATCACCTGTTATTATATTATTGAAGTCAACAAAATGAATATAATTTCAAGGAGGAGTTAATTAATGAGAAAGAGTTTACTTATTTTACTTTCCGGATTATTGGTAATGGCATTATTTTCTGGCGTGGTAGGAGCACAAAACAATTTAACTATTCAGGGATCTTCAACTGTACTTCCGATAGCTCAGAGGGCTGCTGAAGTATATATGCAAAATAATGAAGAAGTTAATATTTCGGTCAGAGGTGGCGGTTCTGGTAATGGTATTGCAGCATTGATAGATGGTACTACTGATATAGCTGATGCATCTAGATTTATTAAACAAAGTGAAGTAGAAAATGCTGTAAATAATGGTTATTATCCTGTACCACATCGTGTAGCTATGGACGGAATTGCAGTAGTTATAAATCCTGCTAACCCGATAGAATCTTTAACCTTAGATGAAATTAAACAAATATATACTGGTAAGGTTACCAACTGGAGCGAATTAGGTGGTAATGATGAGGAAATAGTTGTAATTTCAAGAGACTCCAGTTCAGGCACATTTGAAGTTTTTGGAGAAATTGCACTACAAGGCGAAAGACTTACTCCTAATGCTTTATTGCAGGCCTCTAATGGTGCTATTTCCAGTGTTGTATCTGATACTGAAGGCGCCATCGGTTATGTTGGCTTAGGTTACTTAGATGATACACTGAAAACAGTAAAAGTAAATGGTGTTGCTCCTAGCAATAGTACTGTAGCAAGTGGTGAATTCCCCATAGCGAGACCGCTCTTTATGTTTACTGATGGTTGGCCAGAAGGATTAACACTTAGATTTATTAACTTTGTACTCAGCCAAGAAGGTCAAAAAATAGTGGAGGAACAAGGATTTGTTCCCTTATTCTAATAGTTAATATAATTCAACTCTGATTAAACAAGGGGGGATATTATATCCTCCCTTAATTTACATATTTATATAATGTATTATTTTATGTGGAGGTGTTTATATGGATTGGAGAAAAAAGGAAAAAATAATAAAGTACATACTATTATTTTTTGCTTTATCTTCCATCATATTCTTAACAGGTATTGTATTTGTTTTATTCAGGGAAGGGTTACCCATTTTTCAAGAAGTAGGGGTATTTGATTTTATATTTGGAGAAGATTGGTATCCAACTTATGATCCACCAGCTTATGGTATTTTGCCATTGCTGTCAGCTTCTTTATGGGTTACATTTGGTTCAATGGTTTTAGCTGTACCGATTGGACTGGCTTCTTCCGTCTATATATCATATGTTTTACCTAAAAAATTAAAAAAATTTGTGAAACCAGCTATTGAATTATTAGCTGGTATTCCGTCTGTAATATATGGTTTGTTTGGAATGAAAATATTGGGACCGTTTTTAAAAGATGTATTTGGTCTTCCAACCGGATTGACAGCTCTAAATGCTGCCATTATGCTCGGCATTATGGCTTTACCTACTATTGTCAGCCTGTCGGAAGATGCAATTACTTCCATACCAAAAAGGTATAGAGATGCTTCATTGGCTTTAGGCGGAACGCGCTGGGAGACAATTAGTAAAGTGATCTTACCAACAGCCAGTTCTGGAATAGTAACTGCGGTAATTTTAGGTATGGGAAGGGCTATTGGTGAAACAATGACTGTACTCATGGTTGCTGGTGGTGCAGCCGCAATGCCTTCCAGTTTTCTAAAACCGGTACGACCAATGACGGCAACTATTGCAGCTGAAATGGGTGAGGCCCCGGTGGGTAGTGAACACTATCAGGCCTTATTTGGAATAGCTATTATATTATTTATTATAACTTTAACATTTAATATTGTGGCAGACCTTGCCAGCAGAAGGTTTAAAAAGAAGGTGAGCGGGCAATGAGAGATACTGATATTAATCTTGAAAAGAGACATTCCAGACAAAAGATTATCTTTTCAATATTAGGAATTACCCTTCTTTTAGTATTATTTATCTTAGGGATTATCATATACTTTGTGTTTATAAGAGGCATAGGAGTAATTGACTGGGAATTTTTAACTGCCATGCCCCGTAACGGGATGACGGAAGGTGGTATATTCCCCGCTATTGTAGGAACCTTTTATTTAGTAACTGGAGCTATATTATTTTCAACCCCGCTTGGCGTATTTGCAGCCATCTATATGACAGAATATGCTGATAAAGGTAAGATTATCACTGCTATTCGCATTGGTGTAAATAACTTGGCAGGAGTACCCTCAGTGGTATTTGGACTTTTCGGCCTCGGTATATTTGTTAAATTTTTAGGATTTGGAGTTTCAATATTATCGGGTTCATTAACTTTAGCAATAGTTATTTTACCAACTATTATTAGGGCTTCGGAAGAAGCATTAATGGCAGTTCCCGATGAATATCGGCATGCTTCCTTTGCAATGGGTGCTACCAACTGGCAGACTATCAGAAATGTTGTTCTGCCTTCAGCTATGCCGGGTATTTTAACAGGTGTTATCTTAGGAATTGGGAGGGTAGCCGGTGAGACAGCTCCTATTATATTTACAGCCGCCACCTACTTCCAGATGAGATTACCGGACTCTGTTTTTGATGAAGTTATGGCCCTACCTTATAATATATATGCCCTTGTCACATCTGGAACTTTTCCTTCAAAACAGGTTCCGATTGCCTACGGGTCTGCGGTAGTCTTACTAAGTTTGGTATTATTAATCAACTTAGTTGCTATTATATTGAGATTAAAGTTTAGTAGAAATCAGGAATAAGAACATAAAAAAAGAAATTGATTATAAAAAGGAAATTAACCCTTTTTATAATCAATTTTTGTATTTAGACACCAGTATTATATTTTTTCTTTTTAGTTATTGGATAAAATTAGAGATTAAAGGAAGTGAAGCCTTTACTTTTTAACCTTTGTATACAATAATTTACATCTTTAGGAATATACATATAGAGAAATTCCATTTTTCCTTCTACTTCGACATCTTCTAAGCCGGCTGGAAGCATAACCGATTCTCCTTCTTTTAAAGGTTCAACCTCATTCTTGCCATATTTTATTAACCCATTATTTTCTATACAGGTTATTAAAGCAAAATTATCATGATCTAATTGGAAGGAGTTTTTGACGGTTACTTTTTCAGAAACAAAATAATTTGAAATTGTTAATACTTTTCTTTTATAGTTGGTAGTTTCTTTTTTATAGATAGATTCATATCTTTCTACATCGGCCTTTAAGTTGGTAGCTTTAATCCCATCTTCAAGATGTAGTTCACGAGATTCGCCATTTTCATCGACCCGATTCCAGTCATATAAGCGGAAGGTAGTATTTGAATTCTGCTGGATTTCTACTAACATTAAGCCTCCCCCAATAGCATGGACAGTACCAGCTGGAATATAGAAGAAATCTCCCCTTTGTACATTGATTGTGTTTAAATAATTTTGTAACTGACCTTTTTCTATTACTTCTCTTAAGTGATTTTTACCTTTAATATCTTTTAGGCCAATATATAGTTTTGCTTCTTTGTTGGCATCCAGTACATACCACATTTCGGTTTTTCCACTACCGTTTGTTAATTCCTGGGCCATCTTATCATCAGGATGGACCTGAACCGATAGTTTTTTGGAAGCGTCAATTATTTTCAAGAGGAGAGGGAATTTATCATTAGAACTATAATTTTCTCCCAGAAGCTCTTTGGGAAATTCCCGAATCAATTCTGTCAACTTTTTGTTTTCATATTTTCCATTCTTTACTTTACTAATACTATCCTTATTCGTAGATACTTCCCAGCTTTCACCTACGTTTTCTTCTTTGATATCTCTATTTAGTTTAGATTTTAAACGATTACCTCCCCAGATTTTATTTTTATAAATTGGGAAAAATTTTAAAGGATAAAGTTCCATTAATTTTCAACCCCTTTCTTTAATAATTAAAAGTTTTGATGAAAAAAATTTATTAAAAATATATTAAAAATTAATAAAGTTTATATTAAAATAAATAATATTCAATAAAATACTTTGCAGTTGTTTTAAAAATATGATAGAATATTAAAAGTAATAGGAGGTAATGCTAAAAAATGATCAGGAAATTTTCAAAGTACTACATAAACCATTGGAAGCTGTTTTTATTGGATATTGTTTGTGCCTTTTTAATGTCCAGTATTGATTTATTATATCCAGTAATTGTCCAGAGACTTCTTGATAATTATTTTCCTAATAAAAATGCTTCTATGATTATAAGAATGTTGTTTATATTACTTATTTTATATGTTTTAAGACTAATTTTCCAGTATATTGTGCATTATTGGGGACATGTTGTTGGTATTAGGATGGAAACAGATATGAGAAAAGAATTGTTTAGCCATCTTCAAAAACTTTCTTTTAAATTTTATGACAATACAAAAGTCGGTTACTTAATGTCTAGAATCGTAAATGATTTAAATAATGTTTCAGAATTGGCCCACCATGGACCGGAAGACTTGTTTATATCTACCGTTATGATTTTAGGATCCTTTCTCATTTTATTATTTATGAAATGGCAGTTGGCTTTATTCACCTTTGCCTTACTACCGATCATGTTTTACTTTTCTTTAATATTAGGTAAAAAGATGTATAGGTCCTTTAAAGATATCAGAGAAAAAGTTGCGGAAGTCAACTCCCTTGTTGAGGACAGTCTCAGCGGTATTAGAGTAGTAAAGTCCTTTACTAATGAGAAATTAGAAGAAGATAAATTTGATGATGGGAATCAAGAGTATAGACAGTCCCGCGAAGTAGCTATGCGGAATATGGCCCAGTTTCATTCCGGGATGAACTTTTTCATTAATTTAATTAGATTTTTTACTCTCGGAGCGGGTGCCTACTTCCTTTTCACTGATACTTTAACGACAGGTGAACTTGTTGCCTTCTTATTTTATGTAAATATGTTTATGAACCCAATTAGAAGACTGGTTAACTTCAACCAGCAGTTCCAAAAAGGGATGGCCGGTTTTAACAGATTTTTAGAACTTTTGGCCATAAAACCAGAGATCGAAGATGGATCTGATGCTGTTAAGTTAGAGGAAGTCGAGGGCAAATTAAAATATGATGATGTTACCTTTGGTTATGACAACCATTCAAAGGTATTAAAAAATATTAACCTGGATATAAATCCGGGTGAAACGGTTGCTTTTGTCGGTCCTTCGGGTGCAGGTAAAACTACTTTATGTAATTTGCTGCCCCGCTTCTATGAAATAGACAGTGGCGAAATTACGATAGATGGGACCAGTATTCAGGATATAAAACTAGAATCATTACGTGAAAATATTGGTATTGTCCAGCAGGAAGTTTTCCTTTTTAATGGAAATATAAAAGAAAATATCTCCTATGGAAATTTTAATGCCAGCGAAGAACAAATAAAAGAAGCAGCTGTAAAAGCAAATGCCCACCAATTCATAACCAACTTAAGTAATGGTTATGAAACAAAAATTGGTGAACGCGGTGTTAAATTATCGGGAGGACAAAAACAGAGAATTTCGATAGCAAGATCGTTCTTAAAGAATCCCCCGATCTTAATTTTAGATGAAGCCACTTCCTCACTTGATAATGAAAGTGAAAAAATAATCCAGGCTTCTTTAGACAGATTATCAAAGGACCGTTCTACCTTAGTTATTGCACATCGACTTTCCACAGTTAAAAATGCTGATAAAATAATCGTTCTGACTGAAGATGGAATTGTCGAAAAAGGTACTCACAGTGATCTTATCAATAAAGAAGGAGGAGTATATAATAGACTATATAAAACTCAATTTAATGATGCCGATGAGGATATCTACTTTGACTAATTAAATGGTATCTAAAAACAACTTGACTACTATAGCCAATGACATGGTAACAAAGATAGGTTTAATAATCTTACCGCCGTGTTTAATAGCCATTCTAGTACCCAAAAAGGCACCTAGAATCATAGAAAGGGCCATCGGTATACCTACGGCATAGACTATTCTTCCGTAGTAAGCAAATAGGACTAGAGACGTAATATTACTGGTGAAGTTTAATATCCTAGCATTGGCGGTTCCGATTGTAAAATCAAATTTAAAAAAGCGGATAAAAGCATAAAGTAAAATTGACCCGGTTCCGGGCCCAAAAAACCCATCGTAAAAACCGATAGTAAATCCGACAATACAACCGATTACTATAGTCTTTTTATTGACTCCCTGAAAATTATTTTCGGTACCGACATTTTTATTAAATAAAGTATTTAAGGCTACAAAAATTAAAAGTACCAGGATAATAATTCTTAAGTATTCTTCATTAATTTGTAATACGGTTCTGACTCCCAAAACAGCTCCTAAAAAGCTGAAAGGGAGTATATATTTGATCAAAGGTATATGGATTTTTTTAGAATTTAAAAATGTTAAAGTACTTGTAAAAGAGGCATTTGTAGCAGAAAATTTATTAGTACCTAAAGTAAGATGAGGTGGAAGCCCGGCCGCCATTAAGGCTGGAACGGTTAAAATACCGCCTCCTCCGGCTATAGAATCTAAAAAAGCTGCTGCAAAGCCGACCATACATAAAAGTACAATTGTAGTTATTGACAAGTTAATCACCTATTTCATTTGATAGATTCATTGCTTAATATTATTCAAGATTAATTAGCTAATTCCTTTTAATATTTGGAGTTGATTATTATGGACAGATATAGCCAGGGAAAGAAGATCTCATATATTACGATTTCAGGAAATATATTTTTAGCTTTATTAAAAATAATTATAGGTACTTTAGTAGCCAGTTCTGCTTTAATTGCAGATGGATTTCATTCGGTTTCCGATGTAGCTTCAACACTGGCTGTTTTAATAGCGATTTATGTTTCCAGCAAACCACCTGATGAAGAACATCAATACGGTCACGGCCAGGCAGAATCGATTGCAGCCAAGATATTAGGGATTCTTTTACTATTAACCGGTCTTACTTTAGGTTATAATATATTAAGACAAATACTAAACCAAAACTTTGGAATACCGGGCATTTACGGCTTTTGGGCCGCGGTAGTTTCTATAATAATCAAAGAAATAATGTTTCGATACACTCATAAAGTGGGAGAAGAAACTAATAATCAGGCCCTGATAGCAGATGCCTGGCATCATAGAAGTGATGCAATATCTTCTGTTGCTGCCGCTGTCGGTATTCTGGGAGCTAATATGGGTTATCCGATCTTAGACCCAATTGCGGGTATAATAGTAGCGATATTAATTATTAGAGTGGGCTGGAATATTATTGTAGACGCTGTTAATACTCTGATGGTCAAAGCCCCGCCCAAGGAGGATAGCGAGGAAATAAGAAAGATTGTCAATGAAATAGAAGGTGTTAAAGAGATTAAAGAATTAAGAGCCCATTATAGTGGGGTTGATCTGTATGTGGATTTACGGATTGTTGTTGATGGTAATTTAACCGTAAAAGAGGGACATGATATTTCGGTTGAAGTAAGAAATACTTTATTAAAAGAATATGAACAGGTTAAAGAGGTTATTGTTCATATTCATCCCGGTTAGTAATTTTTTGTTAATTTATTATAGATTAGAATAATTAAAGAAATATAGAGGAGGATAAAGATGGATAAGAAATTATATCGTTCAAAGAAAGATCAAATTATTGGTGGTGTTTGTGGAGGTATTGCAGAGTATTTTGGCATTGATTCAACTTTAGTTAGACTTGCTTTTGTACTTTTTGCTCTCATCGAAGGGGCAGGTATTATAGCTTATATAATCGCCTGGATTATTATTCCCGAGAGGCCAGAGGGTACTCAAAAAAGTGAAGAGGAAGTATATGATGTAGAAATTGATAAGGAAGATGAAGAAGGAGAATATAAGGCCTCTGCCCAGGAGCCAGAAGAGGAAAAAAAAAGTAAAGAACAGCGAAAAAGAATCCTCGGACTAATTTTAGTGGCACTTGGTATTTTCTTTATTATTGATAACTGGATTCCCGGTTTTTACTGGAGAAGGTTCTGGCCTGTAATACTTATTGTTCTGGGAGTCGTGTTGATCTATAGGGAGGTCAGAGGAAAATGAGCAGTCAGAATAAAAATAGATCTGCCTATATCATAGGACTGATCTTAATTGGAATTGGACTACTCTTTTTCTTAAATACAATGGGGATTGCCACCTTTCAGGTCTGGTACTTTCTCTTTAAATTCTGGCCTGTCATTTTAATATTAATAGGTTTAAACATAATTTTAAAAAAGACAGCTCTCTGGTGGATTGTCCCGATCTTAATCTTTGTTATTTTTATTGGCGCAATTGTAATGCCTGATTCGATGTTAAGGAGACTTGATTCTCCCCGCCTTTATTTTAACTTCGGAGACCGAGAATATTCGGGTTCATACCAGGAAGATAGAGAGTTTGATAGCAGTATTGAAAAATTAGATGTTGAATTTAGATATGGAGCAAACCGTTTAAATGTAGGGAAGGTCAGTGATGATGATTTCCTGTATGACATAAATTTAGATTACAGGGGAGAAAGCCCGAAAATTTATTACAATAGAGCTGACAGTAGAGCTGAACTTGAAATTGAACAGGCTAAAAAGGTTAATATAGGTACTGATGGATCTGAAACCTGGAATGTCAATTTAACTGATAGAATACCGATTGATATGCAGGTTAAGTCCGGAGCCGGTGATCTCTGGATGGATTTAAAAGAGTTAAAAGTTGCTAATTTAGATATTGATACCGGTCTAGGACAGTTAAGAATCAGATATCCTGATTATGATAATGAAACAGAGATCTCAGCCGGAGCAGGTAATATTAAATTGATCGTTCCTGCCCAGACCGCTCTCAGGCTAGAAACTTCTACCGTCATAAATAATAACAATTTTGAAGAGAGCGGTTTAATCCAGCTTTATGAAGATGTATATCAGTCTAAGAATTATGGAGAGGCAGATAATCGAATTAAAATAAAGATATCTACCCCTGCCAGTAATATTAATATCGAATATAATTAGATAGTTTCACCGATAGATAGGCGGCCAATGCTACTTTCATAAGGTCGCCTATTATAAATGGTGTAACCCCTATCGTTAAGGCTTTTATAAAGTCAACTTGCATAACCATCATCAAGCGGGTTGTACCCAGCAAGTAAATTACAATTAAACCTAAAAGCATGTATAAAAGATTTGAGACAAAAATATCTTTGCTAAAGCCAGCAATATATCCCGCAGCTAAAAATCCTAATACATATCCTCCGGTTGGACCGAATAAAACACCAAATCCGCCGGCACCACCGGCAAAGACTGGTAGTCCAATTGCTCCGATCAATACATAGATCAATTGAGAAAAGAATCCATATTTTTTTCCTAAGAGTCCACCCGCCATAAATGTAAAGAACATTTGCAGGGTGATGGGCACCGGACTTATGGGTAAGGGGATATAAATATAAGCCCCGATTGCGGTTAGTGCTGCAAATAAACCTGTTAGAATTAAGTACTTGGTCTTAAAAGTATTTTCCATATTAGTTCACTCCCTGAAAATTTCTAAACCGTCACAATTATAACAACAAAAATATAATATTGCAATATTTATAATTTAGGAAGGATATTTAAAGTCAATAATGAAGTTATATAAATGGATGTATAAAATTTTGGAGGTGATGGTAAGTCTCTAATTCTATTTAAGGGGGTAAACAATGAAAGGTAAAATGCATGCCGTTGTAAAAGAAAAACCTGAGTATGGAGCGGTATATAAGGAAGTAGACATACCAGAAGTAGGAGAAGAGCAGGTTTTAATAAAAGTCAAGAGTACCTCTATATGTGGTACAGATCATCATATATATATTTGGAACAAATGGGCCCAAGAAAATATCACCCCACCCCAAATAATGGGCCATGAAGTAGCCGGGGAAGTAGTAGAAGTAGGTTCCAGAGTAGAGAAAGTTAAAAAGGGAGATTTTGTTTCAAGCGAAACCCATATTCCCTGTGGGCACTGTTATCAATGTCAGACCGGACAACAACATATTTGTCAAAACATGAAGATCTTTGGAGTCCATCAGGACGGAGTATTTGCGGAATATGCTGTTTTAGAAGAAGTGGATGTCTGGAAAAATGATCCCAGTATTCCGAAAGATTTTGCCTCGATACAGGAACCACTTGGTAATGCTATTGATACGATCTTGCCTGGTAATGTAGCTGGGAAAGATGTCCTTATTACAGGGGCAGGTCCGGTAGGACTTATTTCAATTGCAGTTGCAAGAACCTTTGGGGCAGCTAATATTTTAGTAAGTGAGCCCAATGAATATCGTAGAGATCTTTCTTTTGAAATGGGAGCTGATCATGTAATAAATCCCATCGAGACCGATCTTTTAGAGGCAGTTGATGATATTTTTGGTAAAAAAGGAGTAGACTTTACAGCCGAGATGTCTGGCCATCCGGATGCAATCAGAGATGGTATTAAAGCAGTAACCGGTGGTGGAATCGTTTCATTACTCGGTTTACCGGATGATAAAGTAAGTCTAGATTTAACCAACGATATTATATTTAAGAACATAAAAGTTGTGGGCGTTACAGGTAGAAAGATGTTTAGTACCTGGCATATAGCCAGCAACTTACTGAAAGGGGAAAGGATAGACCTTTCACCTGTTATTACACATAAATTTCCTTTAAAAGACTTTGAAAAGGGAATGAAATTGATGGATGAAGGTAACTGCGGCAAGATAATTTTAAAACCTTAGGGGGTTTTAACTGATGAATAAAGATTTTCAAGAGTTTATGGATAAAGAACTTGCACAACTAAAAGAAGAAGGTCTCTATAACACGATAAGAACCCTGGAAGGCCCTCAGGGTGCCTGGGTTGAAATGGAAGGCAAAGAAGTATTAAATTTTAGTTCTAATAACTATCTAGGTTTAGCCAACCATCCCGAGACCGTGCAGGCCGCCAAAAAAGCATTGATGAATTACGGGGTCGGACCAGGTGCTGTAAGAACAATTGCCGGAACAATGGAATTACACAACAAATTAGAAGAAAAACTTGCTGAATTCAAGAAAGTTGAAGCAGCCTTAACCTTTCAATCCGGCTATAACTCCAATTTAGCAGTTATTCCGGCTATTGTTGGTAAAGGTGATGTGATCTATAGTGATGAATTAAATCATGCCAGTATTATTGATGCCTGTAGATTATCGGGGGCTAAAATAAAGGTATATGAGCATGGAGACATGGAATCTCTCGAGTCAATTTTACAGGAAGAAAGAGAAGGTAAAGGCTTAATTGTAACAGATGGTGTATTCAGTATGGATGGTGATGTTGCAAAATTACCTGGAATAGTGGAATTAGCTGAAAAATATAATGCTATTACTATGGTTGATGATGCCCACGGCGAAGGAGTCTTAGGTACTCACGGCCGCGGAATTGTTGATCACTTTAACTTACACAACGAAGTTGATATTGAAGTCGGTACTTTCTCTAAGGCGATCGGTACTGTAGGAGGTTGTGCAGCCGGTAGTGCTAAGATGGTCGAGTATCTAAAACAAAAGGCAAGGCCATTTTTATTCAGTTCAGCTGTAACACCACCTGATGTGGCAGCTACTTTAAAGTCAATTGAAATTTTGGAAGAAGACGACTCTCTAGTTAAAAAGTTGTGGGATAACGGAGATTACTTTAAAGAAAACATGCAGGAGATTGGTTTTGATGTGGGTAATAGCCAGACTCCTATCACACCTGTCATGTTGGGTAAAGCTAAACTGGCAGCTAAATTTTCTAAAAAATTATTTGAAGAAAGCGTTTTTGCCCAGTCGATTGGTTTCCCGACAGTGCCCAAGGGCAAAGCCAGAATTAGAGTCATGATTTCAGCTACCCACAGCCGAGATGACCTTGATTTCGCTTTGGATAAATTTAAAAAGGTCGGTCAAGAATTGAATATTATAAAATAAGGGTATAATTTAAAAAATATAAGAGATATAAAACAGAAAGTATTAGTCTATTCAGCACAGGAATTTTATCCTGTGCTTTTTTTGTTTGGAGGTGAAAATAATGAAGTATACATTATTAATAATAGGTATAACAATAGTATTTATTTTCGGTTTTACCTTAATTACAGCAGCCCATAAACCGGTTAATGTAGATTTTCCGGCCACAAAACAATCCCCCATATTAATAGAGGACCACCAAATATCATGGGCAGCCTATACTGAATTAAAAGAAATTAATGAAGTAGATTATTATAAATTTGAGGTGAAAGCCGATGAAGAGATTTATGCAAATCTATTAATACCTGATATAGAAAGGTTAAAAGATTTCCATCCCACCTTTGCCTTAATAGGACCGGGTTTACCAAAAGAATATGAAGTGGAAAATGTTACACTTGATATTGACGAAGAAGAAGGAGTTATCGTAAAAAGGTATAGAGCAGATACACTCGAAACATTTTTTGAACCCTTTACCCAAACCAGCTATTATGTAAAACAAACCTTAACTAAAAAGGCCCCCACTGACGGTACCTATTATCTAGCAGTTTTCGATGAAAATAAGGAGAAAGGCAAGTACGTTTTTGCAATTGGCCGTAAAGAAAAATGGAAAGCTAATGAAATAATTAAACTCCCTAAGACCTGGTGGGATACCAGGATGTTTATGGAAAAAGAAAAGTCGACCTATGCAATCACGATAGGAATTGGAGTTGTAGGGTTATATCTACTTAGTACGTTATTCAAATAATATTTTTCTATTATTAATCTAAATTTATGATAAGATTACAGCAAATTTATTTTGATTTTATATGAAAATATTACTTTGAGTTGATATAATAAATTAACAGCACTTTTTTATTTCAGAAGAAAAAAACAATAGAGAAGGGAAAGATTCCTTCTTTTCTTTTTGGGAAGAGGTATATATATGAGACGGGATGATTTAAAAAACAAGGTTTGCAAGAAAATAGAAGAAAATAAAAATGAAATTATTGATATAGTCCAACAAATATATAATAACCCTGAGACCGGTTATAAAGAAAAAGAGGCCACAGCTTTAGTAAAAAAGGTTTTTCAATCTTTAAAATTAAAACCGGAAGAAAATATCGCATTAACAGGGGTTAAAACCTCAATTGGTGAGCCAGACAACGAACCTCACCTGGCTGTCTTAGGGGAATTAGATGCCCTGATTTGTAGAGACCACCCGGATGCGGATTCTGAAACAGGTGCCGTACATGCCTGTGGACACAATAATCAAATTGGTATCATGCTGGGAGTTGCTTTCGGTTTAGTTAAAGCTAACATCTTAAATGAATTAGGGGGCCAAATTGATTTTATGGCCGTCCCCGCCGAAGAATTTATCGAGATCGAATATCGAGATGGACTGATTGAAGATGGGCAGCTAAGTTATTTGGGCGGCAAACAGGAATTAATTAAAAGAGGTTATTTTGATGATATAGATATTGCCATGTTGGTTCACTCCCTAGATGTTGGAGACATGAAAGATGTAATAGTAGGGCCATCTGGAAATGGTTTTATAGGTAAAAAAATTAGATTTATAGGTGAGGAATCACATGCCGGGGGTGCCCCGGAAGAAGGTATAAACGCCTTAAACGCAGCGGTTTTAGCTATAAATAATATAAATGCTCAGCGTGAAACCTTTAAAGACAGTGATAAAATTAGAGTCCATCCAGTAATAACTAAGGGTGGAGATGTGGTGAATATCGTACCGAGTGATGTAAAGATGGAAAGTTATGTGAGGGGCAGTACTGTTGACTCTATCTTTGATGCTAACAAGAAAGTAAACAGAGCTATTCAAGCCGGTTCAGATGCAATTGGCGGAGAAGTTGAAATTAAGGATATTCCCGGTTATTTACCATTAATTAACTATGAAACGTTAATGGAGATCTTTACTAATAATTTAGAAGGTTTAGTTCCTAAAGATAGAGTAATTAAACAGAAGACATTTACAGGTTCTTTTGACATGGGAGACCTCTCTCATATCATGCCGGTCTTACACCCCTTTTTTTCCGGGGTAAGCGGTGGTTTACACACCCGCCACTTTAAAACAGAGGATTATGAATTAGCTATTATAAAACCGGCTAAAGCTTTAGCGAAGACAATAATTGATATTTTAATTGATAAGGAAAAGGTTTTAAAACAGTTAGATAAACCGCCCTATTCAAAAGAAGAATACCTAGCTATTTTAAGTAAAATGGAGTCTAATTAATAAATTGTATTTATTAATTAGAGGTGTTATAATAGTGATGGCGTTGACAACATTATGGTGGTGTTTACATGGAGGAAGTCAAAATATCGGCTTATGGAAAGATCAATTTATTTTTAGATATTAAAAATGTCAGAGAAGATGGATTTCATAATTTGGAAATGGTTATGCAGTCTATCAAATTACATGATAATATTACCCTTATTCCTACTAAAAAAGGGATTAATATTACCACAGATAGTCAAGAGATTCCAACTGATGAAAGTAACTTAGCCTATCAGGCGGCAAAAGCAGTAATGCAAAAGACTAAAATCCAAAAAGGTGTTAATATTCATATCGATAAAAATATACCTGTAGCAGCCGGTCTAGCCGGTGGCAGTACAGATGCAGCAGCTGTCATTAAAGGTATGAACCAACTTTTTGAACTGGATATGGATTATAAAGCAATGCATGAACTAGCGGCCGGCCTCGGGAGTGATGTTCCCTTTTGTATTAAAGGAGGAACCGCTTTTGCTACAGGCCGGGGGGAAATATTAAATTGGCTATCTCCTTTAAAAAAGAAGTGGGTTATCTTAATTAAACCACCCCAAAAAGTTAGTACTAAAGAGGTTTACCAACTTTATGATAAAAAGAATGTTGATTTAGGAATACCTGTTCAAAGACTTATTAAGATAATTAAAGATAAAGATTTACTTGATATAAAAGACGGTTGGGCAAATGTTTTAGAACCTGTTACCAAAACAATAATAGATGAAATCGAGGTAATAGAAGAAAAACTAATTGAGCAGGGTTTTAATTTTACAATGATGACAGGTAGTGGTCCTACTGTTTTTTCATTAATAGATAAAGACCAAGTTGATAAAGCAAAAAAAGTTGTTAAAAACTGGGACAGACCCCAGGATTATGTAGTTTTAACTAAAACCATGAATGACATAAATTCAGGACCTAGTTAGATTGGGGGGTTGGTAATGAAATTTGATGCACTGGTGATAGCGGGTGGAAAGAATGACGGGGCCTTAAAAGATTATTCCGACAAAGAGTATGAATCCTTAATAGAAATTGCCGGTAAACCGATGGTAGAACATGTTTTAGATGCAGTAGAAGGTGTTGATGAGATAGAAAATGTTGTAATGGTCGGCCCTGAAGAATTAAATGAAGTTTCAAACAAAGACTATAACATACTTAAACCAGAAGGTACATTAGTAGATAATATTCAAAGAGGGATCGAAGCATTAAATGAAGAACATTATATAATTATTTTAACTTCAGATATTCCCTTAGTTACTTCTTCGATTATTAAAGACTTTATTCAAAACTGTCAAGAAGAAAAAGAACATGATTTTTTCTATCCATTAATAGCGAAAGAAAACAATTTAAAAAAATACCCGGAAGTGGAAAGAACTTATGTGCATTTAAAAGAGGGAACTTTCACGGGTGGCAATGTGGTGATGGTTAGCCCGAGTATTATCCAGGGACCCTTAGACTGGTATGATAAATTACTTTCTTTACGGAAAAAGCCTTTTAAAATGAGCCAGATGCTGGGATTTAAAATCATTATTAAGTTCATCTTTAGACAATTAACGATTCCGGAACTGGAAAAGAAAGTATCTAAAATGATCGGTCATAAATGTAAAGCCCTGATCGTAGATTACCCTGAGATTGGTTTTGACGTAGATAAACCCAGTGACTTAAAGATGATGAAAGAAAAATATTTAAAATCTTAATTGGTTTTTAGTTGATATTTGTTTATATATTGTTATAATAAAATACATATAATTATTATAAAAAAATTATTAGAGGAGTAGTGAGTAGCTAATGAGCAGAATGTCAAAAAGAGATGTCTTAAAGAAAGCAGATGAACTAAATGTAAAATTTGTCAGACTACAGTTTGTTGATATTTTAGGAATTATTAAAAATGTAGCAATAACAATTGACCAATTAGAAGCAGCCTTAGATGGAGAGATCATGTTTGATGGTTCCTCTATTGAAGGTTTTACCAGAATTCATGAGTCCGATATGTATTTAGTACCGGATTATGATACTTTTGCAATTTTTCCCTGGCATAAAGAAGAGGGATCAATTGCTCGCTTAATGTGTGATGTTTATACCCCGGACAGTGAACCATTTATTGGTTGTCCCAGAGCCACCCTTAAAAAAGTAATAAAGGAAGCCAAAGAAATGGGTTATGCAATGCACGCTGGCCCGGAACCCGAATTTTTCCTCTTTGAAAAAGATAAAGAAGGAAATCCCACAACTATCACAAACGACAATGGCGGCTATTTTGACCTTTCACCGGTAGATTTAGGTGAAAAAGCCAGAAGGGATATTGTTCTAGCCTTACAGGAGATGGACTTTGAAGTGGAGGCCTCACACCATGAGGTAGCACCCGGGCAACATGAGATCGACTTCAAGTATACACCTGTGCTTCAAACAGCTGATAATGTTGCTACCTTTAAGTTCGTTACCAAAAGAATAGCCATGGAACATAATTTACATGCAACCTTTATGCCCAAACCTATTTTTGGTGAAAACGGTTCTGGTATGCACGTTCATCAGTCTTTATATAAAGATGGTGAAAATGCTTTTTATGATCCGGAGGATGAGCTAGGTTTAAGTGAGATAGCCTATTACTACATCGGTGGCTTACTTAAACATTCCAAAGCTTATACAGCCATAACTAATCCGATTATTAATTCCTATAAAAGACTATTACCGGGTTATGAAGCGCCCGTATATATAACCTGGTCAACTCAAAACAGGAGTGCTCTTGTGAGAGTTCCTTCTGCTAGGGGAGAAGGAACCAGACTTGAGCTTAGAAATCCTGATCCAGCTGCCAACCCCTATTTGGCAATGGCAGTTACCTTGAAAGCTGGTTTAGATGGTATTAAAAACAAGATTGACCCCGGGGAGCAGACTACTGATAATATCTTTGATATGGATACTATGGAAAGACAAGAAAGAGGTATTGAAAGTCTTCCTGGTGATATCATGAAGGCAGTAGATTGTTTAAATAATGATGATGTTATAAAAAATACATTAGGTCAGCACATTTATGAGCACTTCGTAGTTGCAAAAGAAGTAGAGTGGCATGAGTACAGCACAAAAGTTCATGATTGGGAACTTGACCAATACTTAATGAAATATTAATTTTCAGGAGGTTTACTGTTATGAGAGGTGACATCAAATATCAAATTAGAAATCTTTCAATTAAAAATCTATCTACTCGCCTCATATCATTTTTAGCTATGTTCACGGCTTTTGTTGCTGTTGGTACTTACCTGCATATTCCCGGCCCCAGTTCTTCCTATTTTAATTTGGGGGAAGTAGCCATCTATATAATTGCCTTGATATTCGGCAGTCGGGCGGGTGGAATTGCCGGTGCCTTGGGATCTTCCTTGATGGATATCTTTTTGGGATATTCTCTATGGGCCCCTTTTACCTTTGTTATTAAAGGGTTAGAAGGTTTTGTAGTGGGTAAGTTAGCCAAAGAGGGGGATCTAAAGAGTAATATATTTGCGATCATAATCGGCGGTAATATTATGGTAGTTGGTTATGCCATAACTAAAGGATTTTTAATCAGCTGGCCGGCCGTTATTCCGGAAATCGGAATCGACTATGCTCAAATGATTATTGGTGGTTTAGTTGCTCTACCTTTATCTAGACAGATAAACAATTTATTATCTTGACAATATAAAGTGATTCTGTTATACTTCTAACGGTTAATCATGGTACTTTAAATTAGATTTGAGGTATTTTTTTATGACTCCCTATGTTAGTGATAAAGATTTATATAAATTTAAGCTTGCTTTAATTTTGGGAAATGGTAACAGACTGCGTAAATTACTGCGGAGATTTCCGACCGAAAAGAAGTTTAAAAATGCTAAATCGTCAGAAATTGCGGAGACAATTGGCATTAATGATTCTGAGTCAGAAGTATTGTCTCAATTAATCAATATAGATGAAGTTTTTAATGAGATGGTAACTTTTAAACCGGATCAAAGGTGGAGTAAAAGACCAGATGCTACTAAAATAATGGGAATTGATACTGAATACTTAAAGAGTGAATTGGACTGTATTCAATACACAGTCATGGATAATTTTAAGATTATAGATAATGGTTTTATCTTTACCAATGGCAAATTAGCTCCATCTATTTCTATCAAAGAAGGTATTGATTTTTTGAAAACCGTTATAGATAAACATAACCCCGAATTAATAGTCGGCCATAATTTCAACTCTGATATCAGCATTTTAGAAAATGCTTATATGAGAGATATCCCGGAACTATATTACTACGATGATACCATGAATTTGATGCAGTGGAGTAACCTCTCTAATATCATGGGATCGGCCGGTTTGAATAAAGTTGTCACCAACTTATTTAATCTGGAAGTAGTCGATTTATTTACAGCTTATGAAAATCTAAGTCTTTTAATGGAATATGGTATTAAAGATACTATTTACCCTATTTTAATCAGGCATTTTGTGATCAATAATGAAATGCCGGATTTAGATATTAATTTTGAAATAAATAATGTTATAAAGAATGAAAATAGAGATCTTTTAAAAAGCACTTCTATTAACCTGTAAGGAGGAATGGAAATGTCGGATCTACTGACAATTGTTTTGGCTGCTGGTAAGGGAACCAGAATGAAGTCTGATAAAAATAAGGTATTACATAAAATTGCTGGCAAAGAGATGGTAAACCATGTCATAGATACCGCTTCAGAAATTTCTTCTTCAGTTGTTTGTATTGTGGGACATCAAGCGGAAGCGGTAAAAGAAGCCGTAAATGCGGAAAACGTAGATTTTAAACTACAGGCCGAGCAGCTAGGTACCGGTCATGCTGTCATGCAGGCAGAAGAAAGTATAAAGAAGCATGCTGGTGATGTTTTGATACTTTATGCAGATATACCTTTAATCAAGAAAAATACCATCAATCAAATGACAGATTACCATAATGATAATTCAGCAGACTTAACAATAATGACCACCCTCTTAAAAAATCCTGCCGGATATGGTAGAATAATAAAAAATGAAGACTCTGAAATAGTTAAAATAGTGGAAGAAGACGATGCAGACCAAAAAGAAAAGATGATAAATGAGATCAATAGTGGTATAATGTGTATTGATAGCAAAAGTTTAGACCGGGCATTAGATAATCTTGATAATAATAATGCTCAAAATGAATATTACCTAACAGATATAGTTGATTATATAAAAGATAATAATGGTAAAATTCTACCATTTCAGATTGAAGACTCTGAAGAAATAACAGGTGTTAATGATAGAGTTAATTTATCTAAAGCCGAGAAATTACTACGAGGCAGAATTAATAAAAGGCATATGGAAAATGGTGTAACTATAATTGACCCTGAAACTACCTATATAGATGAAAAGGTAGAAATTGGTTCAGATACAGTTATTTATCCCTTTACCTATATCGAAGGAAATACAAAAATTGGCAGGCATAATACTATCAAACCACATAATCATATCATAGATTGTAAAATAGGTAATAATAATGATATAAAAAATAGTAATGTAATAAAAAATAGTGAAATTGAGAATGGTTGTAACATAGGGCCTTTTGCCCATATTAGACCCGGCTGTATAATTGCAGATGGAGTGAAAGTAGGCGACTTTGTTGAACTGAAAAAGGCTGAAATAGCCACTAAAACCAAGGTTCCTCACCTGGCATATGTCGGCGATGCCGAAATCGGTAGTGAGACAAATGTAGGTGCAGGTACAATTTTTGCTAATTATGATGGAGTAAATAAACATAAAACCATTATAGGGAACTCAGTATTTATCGGCAGTAACTCTACTCTTGTTGCACCTCTTAGAATAAAAGACAGAGGGAAAACAGGTGCAGGTGCCGTAGTAACTAAAGATGTAGAGGAGGATACTACAGTAATTGGAGTTCCTGCCCGTGAATATATGAAAACCAAAGATGATTAGAGGGGGATAATATGTCGACTTATAGTGATAAGTTAAAAATATTTGCTGGTAATTCCCATCCAGCCCTAGCTGAGGACATCTGTGAGTACCTTGGTACCGAACTGCTTGATGCCCGGGCCAAAAGATTTGCAGATGGTGAGGTAAGTGTAGAAATCAACGAAACAGTTAGAGGTGCTGATGTTTTTATCATTCAACCTACCAGCCCACCTGTTAACGAGAATATTATGGAACTTTTAGTTATCGTGGATGCCTTAAGACGTGCTTCTGCCAGGCGGATAACGGCAGTAGTACCGTATTACGGTTATGCCCGACAGGACAGAAAAGCAAAACCGCGTGATCCGATCACTGCTAAATTGATTGCCAATATTTTAACTGCTGCGGGAGCGAGAAGATTACTTTCGATAGATTTACACGCCCCCCAGATTCAGGGCTTTTTTGATATTCCGGTAGATAACCTTTACGCAGCCCCCTTAATGATTGATTATTTCAAGAAAAAAGACTTAGATAAGCTAACAGCGGTGGCGCCTGATGTGGGATCTGTGAAAAGAGTTAGATCGATTGCGAGAACCTTAAACATACCGATGTCAATTATTGATAAAAGGCGTCCAAAACCCAATGTGGCAGAAGTAATGCATGTGGTAGGTCAATCCAATATCAAGGATTCAAATGTAATCTTATTTGATGATATTATTGATACGGGAGGTACTATTACACAGGCGGCTAATGCACTTAAAGAAAATGGTGCTAAAAAAGTATTTGCCTGTGCCAGCCACGGTCTATTTTCAGGACCTGCTATTGAGAGATTAGAAGACTCATGTATTGATGAGGTTATAGTTACAGATTCAATCCCCCAAAAACATAGTGAGGGCTTGGATAATTTAACTGTACTTTCTTTGGCTCCTCTGGTAGGAGAAGCCATCGATAGAATTTTTAAAGATTTATCTGTAAGTGTATTATTTTAATATTATTAAGGAGTGAATTATGTCATGCACAGATACAATATTGAAGTTGAAAAGAGAGAGAAAACTGGTAAAGGAGTTGCTCGTCAACTTAGAAGACAAGGTTTAATTCCTGGTGTTGTTTATGGTAGAGATAGAGAACCTCAGGCATTAACAGTTGATCCTAATGATTTAAAAGGTAAACTTTATAGTAATGCCATTATTGATTTAGACATTGATGGTGAAGAAGAAACAGTAATGATTAAAGACTTTCAAAAGGATGTTATCAAGGAAGAAATTATCCATGTTGATTTTCAACATATTTCTATGGATGAAACAATCAGTATTACTGTTCCTATCAAATTAGTGGGAGATGCACCTGGTGTAAGAGAAGGTGGAGTACTACAACAACTTATGAGAGAAGTTGATATTGAAGTACTACCAACTAACATCCCAGATGAGATTGAACTGGATATTGATGAATTAACACTTAGCGATTCCTTAGAAGTTGGGGACTTAGACGTGCCTGAAGAAGTTAACGTTCTGAATTCACCTGATGATGTAATCGTTACAGTTGTTGCTCCTTCCGAAGAAATTGAAGAAGAAGAGGAAGAAGAACTCGAAGAAGAATTCATCGAACCAGAAGTTATCGGTGAAGAAGAGGAAGAAGAAGGCGAAGAAGGCGAAGAGGAAGAAGAAAGCATCGAAGACAAAGATTATTATACTCAGTAAAAACAAAAATGAAATCAAAGACGTAATCCCGTGTGGGGTTACGTCTTAATTTTCTTAATATGTCGGCTGGAGGTTATGAACTTGAAATTAATAGTTGGTTTAGGTAATCCCGGCAAAAAATATGCTGAGACCAGACATAATGTTGGTTTTATGGCTATTAAACAGTTGGCTGATGAATTCGGTATAGTAAATGTTGATAAAGAGTGTGAAGCTTTAGTAGCAGATGGGGAAATTGCAGGTACCAAAGTAATTTTAGCCCAACCGCTCACCTATATGAATAAAAGCGGGCGGGCAGTTTCTAAATTAATCGATAAATATGATGTTCCACTTAAGGATTTAATCGTAATTTATGATGACCTTGACCTACCGGCCGGAAAAATCAGAGTAAAAGGCAGTGGAGGTAGTGGAGGTCATAAAGGGATTAAGTCCATCATAGAATATTTGGATTCGATTCAAATAACCAGAATCAGAATTGGTATCGGGCGTCCCTTAGAAATTGATGTAACGGAATATGTCTTACATGAATTTGATAAAGATCAACAAAAGCGAATTGATCAGGCATTAAAAAAAGTCGATAATATCATAATTGAACTAATTAAAAATGATATAGATAGTGCAATGAATAAATTTAACTAAAAGGCCCGTACCTTTTCAGTAGGGGTCATTTTGGTATTTATAAGAAAAATATAGGTGAATATATGCTTAATACAGAAAACATCTTTCAAAAAGATAAAATTCAAAATCTAATAAATCTAACCAAAAGCAACCAAAAGGTTAAGGTCGTGGGGCCAGAAGAGGCCTGCTTTTCTTTTGTAGTTTCCAATATTATACAAAAATTAAATAAAAAGGTATTAATAATCACCCATGATAACAGCAGAATTGAGACAATCTATGAAGATCTCGTGCGAGTTTTAGATAAAGAAAGAGTTAGTATCTTTCCCGAGATAGAGACACTCCCTCATGAAAAGATCAATCCTGACTTCAATATTTTAAAGGAAAGAATTAGGGTCTTAAATGAAATGCAGTTTGCCAGTAATGAAAATATTGTTATTACAAGTGGAACTTCAATCTTAAGAAAGTTGATGCCGAAAGAATACTTTGAGAAAAAAAGTATTAATATTAACATAAATAGTGAAATTAATTTAAATGAGGTTAGCTCTCGTTTGATCCAATTAGGCTATGAACGTGAGAAGATGGTTGAAGAACCGGGCCAGTTCTCTATCAGGGGTGGCATACTTGATATCTATACCTTAACCTATGATGACCCGGTACGGATTGAACTATTTGGGGATGAAGTAGATTCCATTAGATTTTTTAATGTAGAAACCCAAAGATCTGTTGAAAATATAGATGATATTACTATTACCCCGGTCAATGAAATTGTCTTTGATAAAAAACAGATTGAAAAGTTCCTTCCTAAAATTAAGGGGGACTATAAAAAACAAATAAGGAGACTTGAAAATACTGATAACCGGGAAGAAGCTAAATTTTTAAAAGAACTCAGTGGTGAGAACCTAGATAAATTAAGTGAGCTTCACTACTTTGAAGGTTATGAACAGTTTTTGCCTTACTTTTATGAAGGACAGCTCAGCACTATCTTTGATTATATGGATAATGACTTTTATGTAATCTATGATAACAGTGAACGGGTCTGGCAGAGAATTAAATCTTACCACCGCGACTTAGAAGAAACCATTATTTCGCTTTTAGAACAAGGTAATATCTTACCTAGTTATGGTAATATATTTTTATCGGAAGACGATTATTTAAGTTTTGATACGGGTATGGAGGGACTTTACTTTACAGATGAAATAAAAGAGAGCCCCTTAAACCAAATCGATGATAAGATAAGGTTCAATCCTGCCGGTGTTGAGTCTTTCAATGGACAGTTTGAATTATTAAAAGACCGGTTAACCGATTTAAGCAAAAAAGATTATACCGTCCTTTTAACTTTAAATACGGAGTCTAAGGCAAAGAAGTTAAATGATTATCTAAGAGAAAATGATATTAAAAGTATCTACAGTAATAATATACATCTAGGTAGAATTAATGTAACTGATGAAAGTTTTTCTTCAGGTTTTATGCTTGACGATCTAAAACTAGCCGTTTTTTCAGAGCGGGAAATAATCGGCAAAAAGCAGCAGAGAAAAAGAAAAATTTCCGATTTTGAAGAAGGAGTTCGTATCTCCTCGGTCAATGAATTATCTAAAGGGGACTATGTTGTCCATGAGAACCATGGTATAGGTAAGTACCTGGGAGTAAAGACCCTGGAAGTGCAAAATAAGCATCAGGATTATCTGATGATTAAGTATAAGGATACCGATAAGCTTTATGTACCGACTGAAAAGATAGATTTAGTCCAGAAGTATATTGGAGCCGACAGCCAGCCGCCTAAGCTCTATAAATTAGGTGGAAACGAATGGCAGAAGGTAAAACAGCGCGTCCAGAATTCAGTTAAAAAGATGGCTATTGGTCTTTTAGAGCTATATGCTGAACGCGAAATGACAGATGGTTATGATTTTTCAGAGGACACTAAATGGCAGAAAGATTTTGAAAATGACTTTCCCCATGAGTTAACTCCCGATCAGTTTAAAGCTATTGAAGATGTGAAGGAAGATATGGAATCTGATACTCCGATGGACCGCTTATTATGTGGGGATGTGGGTTATGGTAAAACAGAGGTTGCCATTAGAGCTGCCTTTAAAGCCGCTATGGATGAAAAACAGACCGCTGTTTTAGTTCCCACCACTATCTTGGCCCAACAGCACTATAATACATTTAAAGATAGAATAGATCAATATCCGGTCAGAGTAGAAATGTTAAGCCGCTTTAGAACCCAGGCTGAACAAAAGGAAATTTTAAAACAACTGGCAAAGGGTAATATTGATATTTTAATTGGTACCCACCGTTTAATTTCAAAAGATGTGAACTTTAATGATTTAGGTTTATTGGTAGTTGATGAGGAACAGCGGTTTGGGGTTGCCCATAAAGAAAAACTCAAATCTTTAAAATCTAATGTAGATGTTCTAACTTTAACGGCAACTCCCATTCCAAGAACTCTGCATATGTCTTTAATCGGGGTTAGGGATATGAGTGTTATCGAAACTCCCCCGAAAGACCGTTATCCGATAAGGACTTATATCAGAGAATTTGATGAGCAGTTAATTAAAGATGCGATCAATAAAGAACTGTCTAGAAATGGGCAGGTATATTTTGTCCATAATAGGGTGGAGGATATTGATCGGAAAGCCGATATGGTTGGTAATTTGGTCCCAAATGCCAGAATTGCAATTGCTCATGGACAGATGAGCGAGAGAAAGTTAGAAAATATCATGATGGACTTCTATGAAGGGCGTTATGATGTTTTAGTATGTACCACTATTATTGAAAATGGATTGGATATTTCCGATGTAAATACTATAATAATAAATAGGGCAGAGTATATGGGGCTTGCCCAGCTTTACCAACTTAGAGGTAGGGTGGGTCGTTCCAATAGAATTGCTTATGCTTATCTACTATATGAAGA
Source organism: uncultured Halanaerobiales bacterium (assembly GCA_964526845.1). Lineage (GTDB taxonomy): Bacteria > Bacillota > Halanaerobiia > Halanaerobiales > M55B127 > M55B127. The sequence goes on from CAZGMM010000006.1 coordinate 45,314, forward strand.
AGATAGAATCTTATCCGAAGTAGCAAATAAACGGCTAAAGGCAATTAAAGAATTTACAAGTTTAGGTTCTGGTTTTAAAATAGCAATGCGCGACTTAGAAATTAGGGGAGCCGGTAATTTACTGGGGGCCGAACAAAGCGGCCATATTGCTGCAGTAGGTTTCTCACTATATACAAAGTTATTAGATAGTGCTATTCAGGATCTGAAAGGCCAAAAAGAAGAAGCAAAAGATATAGAAATTGAAATAGATATCGATGCATATATCCCCGACAGTTATATCTCTGATTCGCGTCAAAAAATTGAAATGTATAAAAAACTTAAAAAAGCGGACAGTGAAGCTGATATTATTTCCTTAATTGATGAATTTGTTGATAGATTTGGGGATCCACCTAAACCTGTAATGAACTTAATTGAACTAAGCAGATTAAATGCTACAGCTAAGAAGTTAGGCGTGAAAAATATTTCGGAAAGTTCTGCAGGCTATCGAGTTATTTTTAGAGAAGATAATAAGATAGAAGGCGATTATATAGTTAAGCTATTAAATGAATATCCTAAAAAGTTAAAGGTTAGAAATGCGGCCAGTCCTGAGATAATTTTAAAGGATAAAAAAATTAGTATATTGAAAGAGATATTAAAGTTCTTAAAAAGGCAGGTATTTAGTATAGAGGAGTAGTTGTTTATGACAGATAAGAGTGCAAGTTTTTTAAAAGGGGCATTTATATTAAGTTTAGCCGGTATCTTATCTAAGATAATGGGTTTTGGCTACCGCATCATCTTAAGTAGAATTTTAGGTGATGAAGGTATCGGTTTATATCAGATGGCCTATCCCATCTATGCTACCTTGCTTGTTGTATCTCGTTCCGGTATACCGATCGCTTTGGCCAAACTAATTTCAGACCGGGTGGCTAAAGACCAACGCAAAGCTGCCTTCAAGATATTTGTGGTAGGAAGAAAATTAAGTATTGTGGTAGGTTTGTTCTTTTCAATCCTGATGGCTGTTATGGCTAAACCCCTGGTTAATATGCTTAACTGGGATCCAAGAGCTTTTTACGCAGTGTTAGCTTTATCACCAGCCATCTTTTTTGTCTCGATTATGGCTATCTACCGCGGTTTCTTCCAAGGGCTGCAGAATATGGTTCCAACCGCCTATTCCCAGGTCTTAGAACAACTGGTAAGAATGATCACCATGATCGGGCTTGTCTACTACTTAATCAGATATGGTCTGGGGTATGCGGCAGCCGGCGCTACCTTTGGGGCGGTTACAGGGGCAATCGCCGGTTTAATATTAGTAATGAAGATATATAGTAATAAAAAGACAGAGATATTTTCCTTTATTAAAACCGGTAGTGTAGAAACAATAAAAACATTTAAGATAATCAAAGATATTGCTTATCTGGGTATCCCCATAACTTTCGGAGCTCTAGTTCAGCCTCTCATGAACCTGGTGGATGCAGCTATTGTCCCTAACAGGCTGCAGATTGCCGGTTTTTCGATTGAAACAGCTTCTCAGTTATATGGTAGATTGGCCGGTATGGCAATGGTATTAGTAAATTTTCCCACAATTATGACAGTCGCTTTAGCAGCCAGTTTGGTACCAGCGATCTCAGAAGCTTTTGCCCAGGATAAAAATCAGTTGATAAAAAGGAGAACTGAAACAGCCTTAAGATTAACCATCTTAATTGGATTGCCTTCGGCCGCTGGACTATTTATTTTAGCTGAACCTTTAACCTCAGTCATATTTAATAATGCACAGGCTGCCATACCTTTAAGAATTGTGGCCTGGGGGGTATTTTTCATAGCTATTCAGCAGAGTACTTCTGGTATTATTCAGGGGATCGGAAAAACAAAAATTCCAGCCCGCAACTTATTTATCGGGGCTTTGGTTAATGGTGGGTTAAATTATTATCTAACTGCTTTACCGGTTTTTGGAATTAAAGGTGCTGCAATTGGTACTGTAACAGGTTTTGCGGTAGCAGCCGGTTTGAATTTGATTTCTTTAAAGTATTATACTGATTTCAGGTTTAAAGCAAAACAGTTTATTGTAAAACCAGTTATAACAGTAACCATCATGGTTATTTTTACCCATTATGGTTTTGGGATAATAAATAACTATCTCAATATGTTGCAGATTCCCAGGGCTTATATTATCTCAACTTTCTTAATTGTAATACTGGCGGTAATAGTATATATAGCATCGTTAATTATATTTAAAGAAATTAAATATAGTGATTTAAAGATGATTCCATATATCGGTGATCATATAGCTGAATTTTTAAGAAAGTATAATGTACTTTAGGAGAGATTATTAATGGAAAGCGAAAATTTCGAAAGCGAATTTGATAAACTATTATATGTAATGGATAAATTACGCGGTCCAGATGGCTGTCCCTGGGATAGAAAACAGGATTTTTATTCGTTGAAACCATATATAATTGAAGAAGCCTATGAAGTAGTTGAGGCATTAGAAGAAAAAGATATGGAATTATTAAAAGAGGAATTAGGGGATTTATTATTACAGGTGGTTTTTCAAGCACAGATTGGCAAAGAGGCCAAAATATTTGATATAAACGACGTAATATCAGGCATCACAACCAAATTGATAAGACGACATCCCCATGTTTTTGGGGAAGAAAAAATTAATACCGCCCAAGAAGTTAAGAAAACTTGGGAGGAAATCAAGAAGAAAGAAAGAACTAATAATAATGAAGGGTCAATATTAGATGATGTTTCAAAAATACAACCATCCTTAAATCAAGCCTATGAAATTCAGCAGAAAGCAGCTGAAGTTGGTTTTGACTGGGATGAAATTAAAGATGTCCTCTTAAAAGTAGAAGAAGAAATAGCAGAATTAAAAGAAATAATTGATAAAGGAAATAAGGATAGAATCGAAGATGAAATAGGTGATTTATTATTTGCTGTAGTTAACTTATCTCGTTTTAAAGATATAAATCCTGAAATTGCTCTTTTAAGGACGATTAATAAGTTTAAAAAGAGGTTTAACTACATTGAAGATACTGTTAAAGACAAAAACAAAGATATCAGGCAGATGTCTCTAGAGGAATTAGATGGTTATTGGAACGAAGCAAAAGAAAAAAATTTATAGGAGGAAGTAAATTGAAAAGGTTTACCACTACAATAATATTTATTTTAGTATTTGTTTTAAGTTTATCAGTAATTGCTGGAGCACAGGATTTTGAGATAGATGCTGAGTCGGCAATTTTAATAGATGCAGCTACCGGTCAGATCTTGTTTAAACAAAATCCAGATGAAAAACTCCCACCTGCTAGTCTCACTAAAATCATGACATTAATAGTAGCAATGGAAGAAATTGAAAGTGGTGATTTATCTTTAGATGATCAAGTTACGATCAGCCGTTTAGCTGAATCCATGGGTGGTTCGCAAATATTTTTAGGGGAAGGCAATAAAGTGAAAGTAAGAGATTTATTAAAAGCAGTTACGATTGCTTCCGCTAATGATGCTTGTGTAGCCCTAGGAGAAGCTGTAGCAGGTTCATATAATAATTTTGTTAATATGATGAATGAAAAAGCAGATGAGTTAGGATTAGAAAATACTTACTTTTCAAATTCAACTGGTTTACCTACTGAGTCTGATCACTATACGACAGCGCGTGATGTAGCGATTATGTCCAGAGAGATAGTCAAATATCCACTCATCTTAAAAGATGCCTCTATTTGGTTAGATTATATTGAACTACCGGAAAGAAACGCTATGCTGACCAATACAAACCATCTTGTTAATACTTATCCCGGTTTAGATGGAATCAAAACGGGTCATACAAATGCAGCTGGTTTTTCCTTAGCAGCTACTGCCAAACGAGGGGATATGAGATTGATCTCCGTCGTTATGAAAGCCAGAAGTGTCAAGGCCCGCGAGGATCAAACCGCTAGATTATTAGATTATGGTTTCAATAGATTTACCAGAAAAAATTATTTGGAAAAAGGGGAAACGATTCAAAATATTGCTTTACCAAATGGGGCCAAAGAGTATACAACAGGTGAAGTTGCCCAAGATCTAGCTGTTGTTGTGAAACGGGGCCAAGAAGATACCATTAGCACGGAAGTAAATATAATGGAAGAATATGATTATCCTATAGATGAAGGAGATAAATTAGGTGAGGCAAAAGCACTAAGAGATGGAGAAGTTATTACCAAGGTAAATATTGTTGCAACTGAAAAAATTAATAAAGCGAACTTCTTAGCATTATTTTGGCGAAATTTTGTAAATTGGCTGGGAGGAAGAATGGGTAGTAGTTAAGATCTATCAAATAATTAAATAGACCTTAAACCACACCTGCTAAAGGGTGTGGTTATTTTTTCTAAAGTTTTTTTGAGAAAATGTGGTTTTCCCCTTGACAGAGCGGGGGTTAATTGATAAGATATAAAATGTCGCTGAGGGA
>CAZGMM010000007.1:0-46087 GCA_964526845.1 uncultured Halanaerobiales bacterium
TAAAAATAATAAGAAACAGGATATCTAATGAGAATGAGAAAATTTAAAACTGTTAGTAAAACTCAAAAAGTCCTCATTTGAGGACTTTTTTTATATCATTTTATTATATTTATTTATCTTTTACTCTTTCATTTTTTTCATGAAACTGGCTATGTAAGGTTTCATAAAAAAGTTCAAATCAAAAGCCAAGTAATCTTTTTCATCTTCTCCTTCTGGTATCTTTGAGTAATTATCAAAAAGTTCTTGGATGTGTGCTTCCAGTTCTTCAATATCATCTTCTTTAATATAAATTCTACCCATTACTAAATCCAAACTCTTCTTTGGTTCAGGATAACCAGCTTTTTCTAAGGCCTGATCCAAATTGTCATGTTCTTTAGCTAATTTTAATAAATCATAATAATCTCCCTGAAGAGAATGTAATAAACCAAAAATAATATGATCTTGAATTTGGTCAGGAATCATAGATAATAATTCCGGTGAGAAGCTATAGTATTCAGCTTTTTTAGAATATTTTTTTATATCATTTTCCCTTTTAGTTTGGATCATGTCTTCTTTTATAAATAAGTTTAAATACTCTTCAATTAATTCCAATTCTTCTCCCGACTGTTCAGCAATTTCCTCTGCGGTTATGTATTTGTCTGCCTCTAAGGTAGATAAAACAGTTAAACCAAAAGGATCTGTTAATAGATTGGTCTGTTCAATAGTATTAGCTTTAAATGTCTTTCCTTTATTAGTATTAGACATTTTGACTTACCTCCATTATTACTTATTATATTAACAATTCTTTTTAATTTAATATTTTCCTGCTTATAAGATAAAATAAAGGACCCTGAATTCGGGCCCTTTTTTATAACTTATTTTATTTATTCTTTGAAGGCATTATCTGGCTGCCATTCTTTCCACACTTTTCCAACTAATTCTTTGCCGGGTTTTAAAGTTGGCTTACCGGGTCTCCAGCCTGAAGGTGTTGCCTCTCCTGTTTCTCTAACGTGTTTAAATGCTTGTAATTGTCTTATAAGTTCTTCTACATTTCTTCCTACCGGTGGAGTTAATACTTCCATAGCCTGTAAAACTCCGTCCGGATCAATTAAAAATCTACCTCTTACATCTACTCCAGCATCTTCATCATAAACTCCGTATTTTCTACCAATCTTTCCAGCAGAATCGGAAACCATTGGATAAGGAATTCCACCTTCTACCATTTTTGAAAGTTCTACTTCATTCCAAATTTTATGTGATTGAATACTGTTAGTACTTACTGCAATTACTTCTGCCCCTAAATCCTTAATTTCATCATACTTGACGGCAACTGCCGACAGTTCAGTAGGTCAGACGTAAGTGAAATCGCCTGGATAGAAACAAACAATTCTCCATTGTCCCTCATAATCAGATAACTTTACTTTCTTAAAATCTCCATTGTGAAAGGCACTTCCTTCAAAATCTGGTGCCTTAGCGCCAACTTTTAACATATTTTTCCCTCCTCAAATTTAGTTTAAAAATGTGTTATTTTAAATATAGCATAAACGATAATAATTATCAATAAATATATCTAAAAAATTAATTATACAGCATTTCCATTTTTTATATACAGTATCTTACAATATTTTTATACTTTTCTCATATTTCTCTTACATTTGCCCTGTATATTATTTATTAGAAAGCAAAATGGAAATATAACTAAATATTACAGCTCTGAAAATTAAAGGAGGGAAATTATTCATGAAAAAACTTAAAGCCTTTCCAAAAGGTTTATTGGTAATAGTAATGGCAGCTGTATTAATCGGTACCCTTTCTACCGGTTTATATGCTCAATCCAATGATACTCCCAGTCCAAGTCAACTTAGTAACCAGTTTAGTCAAATAGCTGAAAAAGTTGACCCGGGAGTAGTAAAGGTAACTTCTAAAATAAAAGTTAGTGATGGACAGCTTCCCTATTATTACGATGAAGATTTTTATGAATATTTCTTTGGAGAACAATTACCAGAAGAACAACCCAAATATCAAGAAGGTTATGGTAGTGGATTTATTGTTTCTCAAGATGGTTATATCGTAACAAATGAACATGTAGTGCATAATGCAACTGAAATTAATGTAGCAATAAATGGGTTTGAAGAACCCGTACCGGCTGAACTTGTCTGGGCCGAATATGACCTGGATTTAGCCATTTTGAAGGTAGACGTTAATAAAGAGTTAAATCCTATTCCATTAGGCGATTCAAAAGGCTTAAAACCCGGTAATTGGGTTATAGCTATAGGAAACCCCTTTGGTCTAAGTCACACTGTTACAACAGGTGTTGTAAGCGCTCTGGGACGTCCTATTCAAATACCCTCTAGTAGTGGTCCGGCGAGAACCTATAAAAATTTAATCCAAACAGATGCCGCAATTAATCCTGGTAATAGTGGTGGGCCATTACTCAATATAAATGGTGAAGTAATAGGTATCAACACCGCTGTTAGTCAACGAGGCCAGGGAATTGGTTTTGCAATTCCAATTAATGAAGTAAAAGGATATATAGACGATCTGAAAACAAAAGGAGAAATTAAAAGACCTTGGTTAGGTATCGTATATGGTCCTGTGACAGATAAAGTACAAAGTTACTTTGAACTAGAAAATAAAAATGGCGTATTGGTTCACAGGGTTATGGAAGATAGCCCAGCCGCTAAAGCTGGCATAAAGCAGTATGATATAATAAAAGAAATTGATAAACAACAAATCAAAGAACTAGAAGATGTTTCTGAAATTATAAATAATACTGAGATAGGTGATACTGTAATGATTAAAGTTGTAAAAGAAGGTACTTCAGAAATACTATTCGCTGAAATAGATAAGAAACCTGCCGATATTTCTAGTAAGTTTTAATTGACAAATCATAACCAATCATTAATAAAAAAATAAAATGGGTTCTAAAGTTAGCTTATAATTTTGGAACCCATTCTTTCATATATATAATAAAAATCATATCAAAACTTAAAACACAAAATAAAGGAGTGAAATTAATAATGGTTTCAAAAAAATTTATTACACTTTCATTAGTTTTCATCTTGCTCTTCTCTATTCCTATGGGGGTCTTAGCTCAAGACAGTAATACAAATAATAGTAATGAGGCAGCTCAGCAAAACCAAGAAACAGAAGTTGCGGCAGTTATTAATGGTAATGAAGTAACAATGAAGCAGTTAAATCAGTTTGCAGGCACTAATCAGCTTGTTATGAGTATTTATAGGCAAAACAAGGACTTTGCTCAAGTAATTCTCCAAACTGAACCTGGTAAGAAATTATTAAACCAATATAGAGAAAGGAAATTACAGGACTTAATTAAACAACGTTTAATTATCCAGGAAGCTAAAGATAGAGATATTACATTAAGTAAAAGTAAAAAAGATCAACTCTTCCAACAACATATTAAAAGTGTAAAACAACAAAATCAACTAAATGATGACCAATTAGAACAGGCTTTACAAAAACAGGGAATTGAATCCCTTGATCAATATAAAGAAGTCTTCTTACAGAGAAATCAGGATAAACTTCTAATAAACGAACTTCGCAAACAAGTAACTAGTGATGTAACTGTAAGTGACGAGAGAATCCAAGAATATTATAAAAATAATAAAAAACAGTTCCAGGTAGACCAACAGGTTAAAGCTAGTCAAATCCTTATTAAAACAAACAATAAAGAAGAAGGAAAAGCGAAAGAAGAAATTCAATCTATCAAAGACAAGATAGATAATGGTAAAGGATTTGCAGAAATGGCCAAACAACAATCTGAAGGTCCTTATGCAGATAAAGGCGGCGAATTAGGATTTATCACAAAAGGACAAATTTCGGAAGAATTCGATAAAGTTGCCTTTAATTTAAGTAAAGGGGAAATTAGTGATCCCGTTAAAACAAAGTACGGTTACCACCTAATTAAAGTTCATGATAAAAAAGAAGCCGGCGTAAAATCTCTAGATGAAGTAAAAGATAGTATAAGACAACAGCTAGCAAATGAGAAAAAGAACAAGGAATGGAATCAATTTGTTTCTAACTTAAGAGATGAAGCAAGTATAAGTGTAAAACTATAAAGAAAGTAATATAAAGAAAAAAAGTTCTTCACCAAAACCTCGGTGAAGAACTTTTTTTTATTTATACTGTTCCCATTTCTTTTGAACCCAGTCTGTTATATCCGTTTGCTCAGTAGAAAGCATTACTAATTCTGAATTATTTCTTTTACTTTTTACCGAATTATAATTAACCTCTTCTCCTATCAAATCAACATAATACCATCCCTCTTCAGTTTGAATAAAACCTTTAGCTCTAAAAATTTTATCTGAAATATCTTCAAAAAATTTTCCCAAACCATCTTTTGATATTACATCTTTAAACTGAAAGGAATAAGTAAAAGGACGGTTACTTTTTTTATTTATTGTTTCTTTTTCCCTGTTTTCTTTAATTGAATCTTTATCAAGAGCAATTTTGTCATCCAAATTAATCAAATCAAAATCACAGTAACTAGTAACTATAATATTGGCAAACTGATTTAATTGCTCTATTTTGTTTTTAACTTCTTTTGTTTTATGTTCATCTACTAGATCATTTTTATTAACTATAATAAGATCACTAAATAATATCTGTCTTTCAACAGCCTGGGAAGTATTGATTAATTTCAAGAAATTATTGGCATTAACTATACATATACTACCTTTGTAATTAAACTCTTTATCAGATATCTTTTTGGTTTCTTCAATAATTTTATCTAAGTTTGTTGGATCTGATAAACCAGAAGTCTCTACAAATATCTTATCTAAATTATAATCCAAAAGATCGATTAATCCCTTGATAAATGCATTTTCAAGACAGCTGCAGAAAATTGATCCATTATTAATTTCAATTAAATCCATATTTTCTCTTTCAACTAATTTACCATCAATCCCTATCTTTCCAAATTCATTTACAATAACTCCTACTTTGATCTCAGAAAAGTTATTTAAGAATTTTTTCAAAAGTGTCGTTTTACCAGAACCTAAAAAACCTGTAATTAGATATAAGTCTGTTTTTGTTTGGAAATTAATCATTGTATTCTCCTTTAATTAAGATTATATAATTTAATTTATGATTTGTTTTCAATTTTATTTAGAATATCTTCCTGTAATTCTTGTTTGTTCGGAGTCCCCTGATACTTTGACTCTCCATCAATTAAAACAGATGGTATGCTTTCCACATTGAGTTTTTTCATTCTGACCACAGATTTTTTTTCTTTAATTTTATATTCTTTTAAAACTACTTTTTCTTTCATTTCATCAGATATCGCCTCATAAACTGAATTGACCATATACTGACAAGGTGCACAAGATTTTGAATCCAGGGTAAATATTTCTATATATACTTTATCCTCATTTTCATAATCAGGTAAATCTATATCAATTTCTTCCTCTTTTAGCTCTTCAAAATCTTCCATTAAATCATAAGCCTCTTTATTATGAACTACTTCACTCACCGCCTGGATATTTTCAACGGGAGTATCGTACGCAATATCACAACCTGGTGATAAAATATACCCTTCTTCTCCACCAATATCCATACATTCTAAAGCATGTTGTTTAGATTTTTGAGTTGAGCCCATCAGTAAAACTGTGGTTAGTTCCATATTACCGCCAAAAGATATATTATATTTTTTGCTCATATCCCTAACATAATCGAGGGGAATATTCTCATCAACTGAAATATTATCAGGATTACTTTTACACATCTCTTCAATATTTTGTTTAGCATTACCACAAACAAAAAAGGAAGAATAAGCTCCATACTCATTGATTTGTTCAAAGACTTCTTTAACAGCAGGCTTTACAATCTTAGCAAAATCTGTTGGGGATATTTGAGAAGTCATAGGATCTACTACAGCAATCACATCCATGCCTGCTTCAATATATAACTCGGCTGTCTTTTTAGCCACCTCTTTTGTAAAGTTCATTAATTCAATTACATTGTCCGGGTTATCAAATATTTCCATAAAAATACTTGAACCCATCAAATGAAGGCCTAAAGTAAAGGGCCCTGTGATAAGTCCATATAAACCAATCTCATTACCATAGGTATCGTTGATTCTATTCATAGCATTTAAAATAATAGGAAATCTCCCTTCATCTTTCTCGGGAATCTGAAAATCATCTAACGTCTTCCCTTCATTTAAGGGATGTCCCACTACTGTAGGTGGATTATCTTTGTTCCACTGCAAGTCACAACCTAATATTTCAGCTTCAACCTGTAGATCAAATATAACTGGTATACCATCAGGTTCATAAAGTTCAATTGCCTTCGAAATACCTTGAACCAATAAATCTTCATTTTTTAAATAAGTCTCAGCTTCTACATCAATTAGTTTTCCCCCATGACAACCCACAAAAGGTACCCAGGGGGTTCTTTCTGATTTATTTCCTTCTAATGTTTCAAATAAAATCTCTTTTTGTTTCATATTAAAATTGCCTCCTATTTATCCTGAAATAATGATTTTAAATTAAGTTCTTTTAATTTTTCTTGGGTTGGAATACCATTTTGAGTCCAGTTTCTTATCTTGTAATATTCATCTAACATTTCATCTAATTCTACGGTTAAGTTTTCCTTATAAACTTCATCAATTAATAAACCATCTTCTTCTCTATAAACATCTACCGGTTCATTTAAAAATCTTTCCGGTAATAAATCATCTTTTCTACTTAGTCCATGGCGGTAATTATACATTCTTTCTAAGTTAATAATACGTTCTCCAACTTCCATTAGAGTTTTAAAATCATAATTAAAACTCTCATCAAATTTATTTAATCCCTCAATAATATCTTCGGGCTCCAGTGCATATCCTTCCAGAGTAGAAAATTTACAAATCCCTAATGCATCTGTTACAGCTGAAAATTCTTCTGTAAATTTGAGCATCTCAGGTTTATACTTCTGTGAGAAAACATCTAATATATCAGAATCACTTTCTGGAAAATATTTTCTTGCCATGTCTTCATTTTGGGTTTGATCAATAGTAGAAAGTCCATAGAGATGATCCGCACCTCGATTAGAAGTAGCATGTCCTAAAGCTAATCCACGGTTAGTGCGTGGCTCCTGTTGGGGAGTTTCTAAACCCTTAACATGTAGAGCAAAACTTTTAGTAGCTGGGTCTATCTTTTCACTGGCGCGCATAACACCTTCAGCTAAAAGATCTCCAATTCCTTCTCTATTAATGATCATATTGAGTAACTTAATTATAGAATCTTTATTACCCCAGCTTAAGTCTAAATCTATATCTTGCAGATAACCTTTTTGATAACACTCCATAGCAAAAGCAATAACTACTCCTGATGAAATGGTATCAATACCATTTTCGTCACAGATTTTATTGGCATAAATGATCATTTCCATATCATCATTACCAACCATTGGTCCGAAAGAATCTATAGTTTCATATTCAGGACCCTCGGTATCACATTGATAGGGGCCAGATTCTACCTTAGCATGCCTGGAACATCTTATTGGACAGGCATAACAACCTGTATTTTTATATACATATTCATCTAAAGCTTGAGCATTAATCTTATTTTGATCATTAACCTGTACTTCTTGATGATTTTTAGCGGGTAAATCTCCACGATGATTTTTAAAGTTTACCAAAATGGGAGTACCCCATTCTCTATAATCTACAGCAGAAGGATGATCTTTTAACTTTTTAGCCTTTTTAATAGCAGTCATTTTAAAGTCATTATTAAATTTAACTTTTTCAGAAGCCTGAACTACAACTGCCTTTAGTTTTTTAGAACCCATTACAGCTCCTAGACCACAGCGACCAGCTGCTCGACCTTCATCAACCATTATAGATGAAAAACGTACTAAGTTTTCCCCGGCAGGTCCAATACAAGCTACTCTTCCTTTTCGATGTTTTTTCTTTAATTGTTCACTAACTTCTGTTACCTTTTGATTCCAAAGTTCTTCAGCAGACTTTATATTAATATCTTCATCTTCAATATGAAGATAGACTGGTTTATCTGCCTTACCTTTAATAACAACTGCATCAAAACCTGCTCTCCGCAATTCTGGGCCAAAAAATCCACCCGAATTGGCATAACCATAAGCTTCAGTGGCAGGCGATTTGGCTGTTACAGTAAAACGAGCTGAAGTAGGCCAGGCAGTACCAGTAAATAAACCTGTTGAAAAAATTAATAAATTTTCAGGATCAAAGGGTTTTACCTCAGGTGATACATTATCATAAAGAAGTTTGGCCGCATAACCCCGACTACCTAAAAACTTCTCTACTGTCTCTTTAGGGCTCTCAATAACCTCTACATTTTGATTACTTAAATCTATGTACGCAGTTAAAAACATAAGATACACCTCAATTATTTTTAATAAAATCTCGCATTATATTATGAATCTTTTCATATATATAATCTTTACCATATTTGGTTTTAAACTCTTTATTCTCATAAAGAATTTGACCATTTACGATTGTAGTTTCTACATTTTCAATACTTGATGAATAGACTAGGGTGGCAATTGGATCATGTAAAGGAAAACTCTTTGGATTCTCTGGATTAAAGATAAAGAGATCCGCTTTTTTGCCTTCTTTAAGAGAGCCTACTTCTTTTTCCATTTTTAAGGATTCAGCAGCTTCTATAGTAGACATCTTCAAAGTATCTTCTGCAGATATAATATTCGGTTTTTCATAAGAAACTTTTTGTAATAAGGCACTTAATTTTAAGGTTTCTATCATATCCATAGAGTTGTTACTAGCAGCTCCATCAGTCCCCAAACTGATCTTTGCCCCTGCTTCTTTTAATTTTATTATAGGTGGAATACCTGAACCTAAATACATATTAGAAGCTGCATTATAGGCTACATTTACACCATTTTCTCCTAAAATCCTACACTCCTCATCAGTTAATTTAACACAATGAGCAGCTAAGAGATCTGAAGATAAAAATCCTACTTCATCCATTAGTTCAACTGCCTTTTTATTATACTTTTGCAAAGTGTGTTTATTATCATCTTCAGTTTCTAAAAGATGAATTGAGTAAGGAATATTTCGGCTTTTATTATATTCAACTGTTGCTTCAAGTCCTTCTTTAGATATTCCCCAGGTAACACCAGGGCCAGTCCAAATTTTCATCATTCCATTTGAGTCCTCTTCATATTTATTTATTAAACGATCGACATCTAAAAAAGCTTCTTCCGGTGTTTCTAAATACGCCTCAGGAATTCCGTTTTCAACTCCACAGTCATGAAAATTTCTAATCATCACACCACGTATTCCCATATCCATCAAGCCTTCAATAACTCCATCACTTAGTTTTGGTTTATGGTGAGCATAAAAGAAATCAGCCACAGTTGTGCAACCTGACTGTAGAGATTCTAAAGCTACTAATAAAGCGGCATAATAATTAATTTCTTGGGTTATCTTCTGGCTATAAGGTGCTACAACGACCTGGACCCAGTCCATTAATTTTAAATCGGCTCCTAGACCTTTTAAAAGGATTTGATAAACATGACTGTGAGTATTAATTAGGCCGGGGAAGATAATTTTTCGATCTGCATCTATAACCTTCTTAGCTGTTATTTTTTCTTTCATATTATCCATATGGTCAATATATTCTAATTTATTATCTTTTATACCAACAAATCCCTTTTCAATAATATCTTCATTTTCATTCATCGTAATTACTTTAGCATTTTTTATAAGTATATCTAAGTTAGTACTTTTATTTTCCATTTTACATAAGCACTCCTTTTATTCCACTAGTTCGGCTTGAGCACCCTTGTCAATAACAAAGGTTTCACCATTATAAGCTTGGGATGCATCTGAAGCTAAAAAGTAAACGGTATTTACTACTTCTTTAACTTCCATAAGTTGTGGTATATTAAGTATTGCTTCTTTTACTTCGGCTCTTTTTTCGGGATCTTCAATCTCTTCCCATCTACTGGTAACCAGTGGGGTTTTAACAGGACCTGGACAAATTATATTAGCTCTAATATCTTCATTTTTATAATCCACTGCAATTGATTTACCAAGCATAATTAAAGCACCCTTAGTTGAACAGTAGGCTGCTTTATTGGGTAAAGCTGACATCCCTAAATTTGAACTGGTAATTATTATGTTACCTTTACCCTGTTTTTCCATAATTTTTAAAATATTTTTAGCACATAAAAACACTCCATTAACATTGATTTCAAAAGTTTTTTTCCAATCAGAATAATCTATATCTGTGATCTTATTGTTTGGGCCTTCAATACCTGCATTTAGAAAAGCAACATCAATTTTTTCCCATTTATTTACAACCTGATCCACTGTTTCTTTAACTGATTTTTCATCTGTAACATCACAATGAAAAAATTTTGCTTCAATACCCTGTTCTAAAAATTCTTTTTCAGCTTCTTTACCATTCTTTTTATCAATATCACAGAGAGCAACTTTGGCCTCGTTTTTACCTAGTTTTAATCCACTTGCTTTTCCAATTCCGGAAGCTCCACCTGTTATAAAAACCACTTTATCTTTAACACCCATATTATTTGCCTCCTAAACCATTAATTATTAATTGTATCTGTAAAAGATTTTTCTAAAACTTCTATGTTGAAACTTCCTGCTTTAAAGATATTGCCACTTTTTTGGTTGACAATTGTGACTGAAGCTGGAGAAAATAACTCTTTGGGAACATTATAGAAATCAAGATCGGCTTCTTTAAAAATTTCTTTAAAGGGTCTTCCATAAACTTTTGAATTATCATCTGTTATCTTCTCTATGACAGATTCAACCTGTTCATCTTCAGCCTTTACTGTAAATTGGGCATGTCCTCCGTAAATCAATGCATCATTCATCCTACCCATCGCAATCAAATTATCATCAATAAGAGGAGGAATCACACAAAATCCTTGAGCCTGAGTTATATTATCTAAATCAAATTTTTCTTCTTTTAATCTATGTAAGGTTTGTTCTAAAATACGACCTGAAACCTGTATATAAGTAGCCAGACTGGCTGGTGGTGCTATTAATATATATAACATATTAGGTTCTACATTACATGCTTTAGCAAGTTGATTGGCCTGTTTAACTGTAACTGGATCAGGGCTTTCTATAGTAATAATTGCTTTATTAAACTCATCTTCATAATCAATATAGGGCGCTAACCAATCATTTTCTTTTCTACCGAGAGTCCTACCCGGACCAGCCAGAATCGGTGCAAAGTTTCCTGGTGATAGTTCCCAACCAGAAATTTGACAACCGGCCAGAGAAATTAGCGGATGTGAAGTTCTGACATTGACTGCTGGTAAATAATTGTTGGCTATTTTAACTGGAAAAGTTTCAAAACTAACTTCTCCTAAACCACCTAATAAAACTTCAGTTAAAATACGGCCCGCTTCCCAACTACCTTCAACTCTTTGTCCTAAATCAATAACAGTCGCTTCATTATCAAGATAGGAAACATCAACTTTAAACTTTTCGCTGTTTATTATCAGTTCTTTAACTAATAAAAATGCCTCTTTATTTACACTTAACATCTAATACCTCCATTTTTTTACCTGCACATTACATGTTAATGTTATTATAAAAAAATTAGATATGAATTGCCATATCTATACTATCTAAAACACTTTCTTTTATCATCTCACTTAAGGTGGGATGAGGTAATATAATATCATCAATAGTTTCTACCGTGCTCTCTAAACTCATTGCAATCGTGCCTTGTCCTATTAATTCTGTAGCATGTGCACCAATTATTAACATTCCGACCAGTTGATTATATTCAGTTTCTACAATAGTTTTGACTATCCCGTCTTCTTTATCACTTAAAGCCTTTCCATTTAAACTATAAGGAAAAGTCCCGATTTTGATATCTTCACCATATTTTTCGCGTGCCTCTTCTTCAGTCAGACCAACCGCTGCTATTTCAGGATCAGTGTATATACAGCGAGGTACATTATTATAGTTAATCTCTTTATCTCCCCCGAGGGCATTATCAACAGCAATTATACCTTCTTGAAAAGCTACATGAGCCAATTGATAATTTCCATTTGCATCACCTACAGCATAAATGTTATCAATATTGGTCTCCATACGATTATTAACTTTTATTCGTCTTTTATTATAATTAACTCCTGCTTTATCAAGACCAACATCTTTTATAATTGGTTTTCTGCCTACTGCAATTAAAATTTTATCAACTACAATTTTCATTTCATTATTGTTTTTTCTAAACTTGACTTCAAATTTATTATCTACTTCTTCATACCCTATAACTTCACTATTAAGATGTATATCAATATTTCTTTTTTTAAATACATCTTTTAGATGATTACCTGCAATCTTTTCTTCATAGCTAACTAACCTTTTAAGTTTCTCTATAATAGTAACTTTACTACCTAGATTGTTAAAAATATTTGCAAATTCAGCCCCGATTACTCCTCCACCCACTATTAATATCTTCTCTGGGATTTCATCGATAGATAGTGCATCTGTATTATCCATAATATTTTCATTTTTATAGGGGAAGTTGGGAAGTTCAATTGGTTGACTACCGGTTGCAATAATTATATTTTCGGTCTTAATTATTTTATGTTCTCCTTTTGTTTTTATTACACTAATCTTATTATTGCTTTCAATTTTAGCTTCTCCCTTAATTAGAGTAATATTATCATTATTTTTAATGAGAGAGGCAACACCATTTACTAATTTATTTACAATTTTGTCTTTTCGATTCATTATCTTATCAAGTTCAAACTCTACTTTGTCCACTTTAATTCCGTTTCCTTTCCATTTTTCAATTTCATTTACTATACCTGTAGATGCTAATAAAGATTTTGTTGGTATACAGCCCACATTAAGGCAGGTTCCACCCAGTTTATCCTTTTCTACAATGACAGTTTGAGTCCCTTTTTGAGCAGCTCGCAGGGCAGCTACATAACCACCAGGCCCTCCCCCAATAACTGTTATATCAGCTCTCATTTTTTGACCTCCAAGTTTATATATTCAATTTTAACTAATCAATAAGCATTTTAGTAGATTCTAGATTGTTTAATACTACTTCCTCACAATCTTCAATGTGTTCATCGATAAATTCCTGTACTTGAGCTTCTTTACCCTCTTCTATGATATCTAGCAATTCTCGATGATCATCAATTAAATTACAGATATTAGATTTAATCTCATCATTATTTTGAGTATACCAAATTTCATATCTCCAGTAATCTTTCAGTGCATTAATTAATTTATTAGAATGAGAATACCTATATAATTTGAAGTGAAACTTTTTATTCTCTTCAATATATTTATCAATCTCATTGTTATTATAGTATTTTTCAGTTCTATCTAATATCTCATGTAGTTCTTTAAGTTCCTCTTCTCCGATATTATCCATGGCTTCGCGAATAGCAAGACCTTCTAAGGCACCCTGGATGCGCAGTAAGTCATGAATCTCTTTTCTAGTTAAAGTATTAACTTTGAAACCTACATTAGGAATGATTGTTACAAAGTCTTCTTTTTCTAATAGTTTAACTGCTTCATAAACAGGTGACCTGCTGATACCAAACTCTTTTGCTAAATTACTTATACTATACTTTTCACCTGGTTCTAATTCACCTTTAATGATATAATTTTTTATCTTATCATATACAATTTCACTTTTTGTTGCTACTTCAATACCTAAACTCATACATAAACACCCTTTCTTTTTATCTGTTTAATACCAAAAACCTCACTGAAGATCTCAATATATTCTTCCATAACCCTATCTAATGCTAGTTTCTGTTCTGTTTGGTTATAAATACTGGTAACTCCTTTATCAACAAAGCCACAGGGATTTATATTATTAAAAAATTTTAAATCAGTATTGACATTTAAGGCAAATCCATGCCGAGTAACCCATCTATTTATCCCAATACCGATTGCACATATCTTATCATCACCTATCCATACCCCGGGATTATCTTCTTGTCTGGTGCCCTGAATATCATAATTTGCTAATAGTCTGATAATTGTCTCTTCAATATTTTTTAGATATAATAATATATCCTTTTCAAAATGGTTTAAATCTAAAATGGGGTATCCGACCAATTGTCCTGGCCCGTGATAGGTTATTTTTCCCCCTCTGTTGACATTATAACATTTAATATCATGTTCCTGCAAAAAGTTATCAGATACCAAAAGATCTTTTTTGCTACCATCTCTGCCTATGGTATAGACAGGGTTATGTTCTACAAGGAGTAGATAATCTTCATTTTGTCCATTTTTCTTACTTTTAGCAAGTTCTTCCATCAGATCCCATGTCCTTTTGTAATCTGCATTAAATATTTTATTTACTATCATAATTGCCACTCCTCACATGACTTAAATCAAATCTTCCGGATTTTCAAGTTTAGTTTTAAGGGTGTTTAAAGCTTTAGCTGCCAATGCACCATCTATTAGTCTATGGTCAAAACTTAAAGTAATGTTAACTATCTTACCTACAAAGATTCCGCCCTCTTTTACAAGTGGTTTCTCTTGAATAGTTCCAATACCAAATATGGCAACTTCTGGATAATTAATTATAGGAGTTAAACTTTTGGTATTATACATACCTAGATTACTGATTGTAATGGTTCCTCCTTTAAGTTCATCCATATTAAGTTCATTTCTTTTTGCTTTATTTATGATTAAATTAATCTCTTCAGAAAGCTGATTAATTCCTTTATCCTCAGTATTTTTAATCACAGGTACTAATAGTCCTTGATTACTATCAACGGCTAAACCAACATTTACATCTCCGTGATAAATTACTTCTCTGTCTTCTAGTCTTGCATTAATAATAGGATACTTTTTAACAACTTCTGTTACGGCTTTTATAAATAAAGCATTTAAATTTAATTTTGTGGTTAATTGCGAAGATAGTTTATGATAGAAATCCATAAATTTGGACATTTCTATATCAATCGATACATCTGCATGTGCAGCTTTTTTTCTACTTTCTTTCATCTTATCAGCAATAATTTGACGGCGTTCAGTAAGCTTTTCTCGCTTTGAGGATAATTGTTGGTTTGTTACTGCATCTTTTGAATTTATATGTCTTTCCACATCTGACTTCATTACACGGCCGCCCGGACCTGTACCGGTTATATTTTCAGGATTTATATTACTTTCCTGACAAAGTTTTTGTGCAACTGGAGAGACATTATCAAATGAAATCTTTTGTGATTCAGTTTTAATATTTTGCTTTTCAAGTTTGTTATTTTCAATATAATTTAAAACATCATTTTTTAATATCCTATTTTTAGGTCCACTACCTTTAATGTTTTCAATATTTATACCATATTCATCCGCCATTTTATGAGCAATTGGTGAGATATCTTGAGTTCCATAATCTTTTAATTCTTCTTCTGGTAAATTTTGTTTATTTTCTTTTAAATAACTTTTAACATCTTTTTTCATGATTCTGTTTTTTGGACCAGTTCCTTTTACTTCTGAAAGTTTAACACCTGCTCTATCTGCATATTTTTTAGCTACAGGTGAAACCTTTTGCTCAATATCATCTATTTGGGCTGATGTTTTTTTAACCTGTTTTGGTTTATCTGCTGTTTTAGTACTCTGAACTTCTTGATCTTTTTGGCTTGCACTTTTTTCTTCTCTATCATTTGTTTCAATATTTTCATCAGGCTGTCCTACAACAGCAATTGTCTGATGAACCGGTACAACTTCGCCCTCACTGTAATAGATTTTCAGTAAGACTCCATCAATTGGGGATTCTACTACATTTGAAATCTTGTCTGTACTTATCTCTAAGATGGCTTCACCTTTTTTTATCTGATCTCCCTCTTGATGCAGCCATTTAGTTATTTTACCTTCCTGCATCGACAAACCCAATTTGGGCATTTCTATTTCAGTTGCCAAGGTATCTACCTCCCTTATTGAATTTTTTTAGTAATCAATAACTTCTTTTATTCCTTCTAACACTTGACTGTATTCTGGTATGATATGGTCTTCTAATTTTGGTGAAAATGCTACCGGACTGTCTAATGAAGCAACTCGTTTAACAGGTGCTTTTAAAAATTCAAACATTTCATCATTTAACATACCAGTGATTTCAGCTCCATAGCCGCCAGTTTTGGGAGCTTCATAGGCAACTACAACCCGATTGGTTTTTGCTACTGAATCAAAGATAGTTTCACGATCAAAGGGAACTAATGTTCTAGGATCAATCACTTCTACACTAATTCCTTCTTCAGCCAATTCTTCTGCAGCTCTCATTGCATATTCACACATCTTCATTGAAGCTATTACAGTAACATCTTTTCCTTCTTTTTTTACTTCGGCTTTTCCTAGCTTTAATGTATAGGGTTCTTCTGGTACCTCACCTGATGTACTATAAAGCATTTTATGTTCAAAAAATATTATAGGGTTTTCACTTCTAATTGAAGCAGTTAATAAACCTTTAGCTTCATAAGGAGTTGAGGGTGCTACTACCGTTATGCCGGGAATATTCATCAACCAGGCTTCCGGATTTTGTGAATGGTGATAAGCTGCTCGAAAACCTCCACCACTGGCTGTTCTTAATACCATGGGAGCTGTCAACTGACCTGCAAACATATAATGGGCTTTAGCTGAATTGTTTACAATTTGATCAAAACATTCTGTTATAAAATCAGCAAACATAATTTCAACAACTGGTCTAAGACCTGTAAAAGCTGCTCCATTACTTAAACCAACCATAGCTGCTTCAGATAAAGGAGTATCAATTACTCTTCTATCGCCATATTTTTTCCAGAGTCCTTTGGTAACTCCAAAGTCACCACCCATTTTTCCAACATCCTGACCAAGTACAAATACATCTTCATCTCTTTCCATTTCCTGGTGTAATGCTTCATTTAAGGCTTGAGAAAATTTTAGTTCACGCATTATTTTCCCTCCTTCATCGATTCATACTTTTCTGCATAGATATATTTAGTGGCATCTTCTAATTCTGGTTCAGGACTGTTTAAAGCAAATTCTAACATTTCATTTACTTTTTGTAAGGCATCTTCTTCTAACTTATCGAGTGTTTCTGGTTTAACATCTTTTTGTTCTAATTTTTCTCTTAAATTTTTTATAGGACATTTCTTTTCTTTCCATTTTTTTACTTCATCTTTGGGTCGATAGGAAGCGGGATCACCAGAGAAATGGCCCTGCCATCTATATGTTAAAAGTTCTATCATACTAGGGCCTTCTCCCTTACGGGCTCTTTCAACCGCTTTCTTCATTGTTTCATATACTTTTTCAACATCATTTCCATCTACAACTTCAGCTGGTATATCATATCCTGCCGCTCTATCTGAAAGATGTTCAGGAAAAGCATGGGCCTCTTCAGCTTTTGTTGAAATTGCGTAACCATTATTTACTAATACGTAAATCAATGGTACATTTAAGTTAGAAGCCATATTCATACTTTCATGCAGTTCACCACGTCCACAGGTTCCATCCCCCATAAAAACAGCAGTTACATTATCTTCTCCTCTGTATTTACTAGCATAAGCAGTTCCCAGGCCACTGGCTGTTATTGAACCTTCAATCGCATTGTTACCCATATTACCAACCTCTACATCTGCAATATGCATACTTCCACCTTTGCCTTCACAAAGTCCGGTTTTTTTAGCAAAAATTTCAGCCATTACCTTTTCTTTGGGACTACCAGCTAAAAGACAAACTCCGTGACTTCTATGATCGGGAAACTTATAGTCTGTTTCTTTAAGTGCATGCATCACACCGGTTTGACAGGCTTCCTGTCCAATGCTTAGGTGAATAAAACCGGGAATATTACCTTTTTTAGAATGTTCATCTACTTTTTCTTCAAATCTTCTGATCAAATTCATGTCATAATACATCTGTTTTAATTTATCAACACTTACATCCATAAATTTTAACCTCCTCATTGATAACAATTAAATTTATTTTAATATCTGGCCAGTATAACTTTCTTTGATAACTTCTTTGTGGATAGAACCAGCTTCAAAAAGTTTACCGGTTTTCATATTATGCATTTTAACCTTTGACATAGCATGGATATCTTTATCCATTTTATAAAAGTCATGTTCTGCTTCGCTAAATAATTTTGAGAATGGTTTACCACAATGATCTGATGCTTCAGATACTAATTGATTTATCACATCTATAATTTCTTGATCGTCACAGCAAACCCAAAACTCTGAATAACCTCCGTAAAGAAGTGCATCATTAATTCTACCCATTGCCTCTGTTTCATCATCTATGATAGGGGCAATTGGAGCTAATCCTTTTGCAAATTGAATATGTTCGAGATTAAAGCCGTGTTCATACATTTTATGTACAGTCTGTTCGACAGATCGAGCCGCGACCTGAATACTGCCTACCAAACTAGCACTGGGGGCAACAACCAAATAAATATTTTCAGTACTTACTCCACAGGCTTTAGCAACTTCATCTGCTATTTTTTCACCTGGCATTTCCTGCATTTGCAGACATAAAACACATTCATCATTTTGATCTCTATAATCGGTCATCTCAAAGTAATAATCACTATCTACTACAGCCTGAGCTCTAGCAGGACCGGAACCAATTATTGTTTTATCTCTTGTTGTCAGTTTCCAGCCGGCAATTTGGGAAGCAATGGTAGCTGTAACAACCTGATCACTATGTACAAATACACCTGAAAGTTCTAATTCTCCCACTCTATAAGGAACTATATCTACTATACCGAGATTACCCATGTTAAGTTTCGCAAAATCAAGTCCGGCTTGCCAACTACCTGCTGCATTTATTCCCATATCCAGGATTGTAGTACCATTTTTTAATGTTTTGACCTCAACTCCTAATCTTGCAGCATTTGCTATCACATTTTTAACTACTTTGACCGCTTCTTTGTTTATACTAACCATAATTTTATATCACTCCCTTACTCTCTTCTGCCTTTAATATCTATAGTTGTGCCTGTAATTATATCTGCTTGTTTAGTACAAAAATACTTAATTACATCTGCCAGTTGATCAGGCTGAATCCAATCTTTCGGATCCCCATCTTCAATTCGTTGTCTGGTATGAGCTGTATTTACCAGTCCTAATTTTAGGGTTAAAACATCTATATTAAACTTCTTTAATTCTTCCTGTAAGACTAAAGCCAATCCTTCCAGTCCTGCTTTAGAAGCTGAATAAGCTCCAAAACCGGGAAAGTAAGTATCAGCAGCAGTTGAAGAAATATTTATGATTTTACCAAATGATTGCTTTTTCATTTCTTTACCAAATTCTCTTGCACAGATAAATGTACCTGTTAAATTAACATCGAGAATCTTCTGCCAGGTAGCAAGATCAGTTTCTAAAATCGGTTGAGCCTGATGAAGAGCAGCATTATTTATCAAAAAGTCAACTTGACCAAATTGCTTAATTGTTTGTTTCACTAAGTTTGTCACATCTTTTTCATTACTGATATCGGCCTTTATTGAGTAAGCTTTTCCATTAGTTTTATTATTAATTTCTCTAGCAGTATTATCTATTTCTTCTTGGGAACGAGCTGTAATGACAACATTGGCACCACTTTCAGCAAAGGAAGCGGCAATCTTTTTCCCTAGACCCCTACCCGAACCTGTAATAACAGCAGTTTTATCTGAAAAGTCCATCATTGACACCTCTTTAAAATATAATAAATTATGATTGCTTAATAGCTTTAAAATATAACTCTTTTGCCTGATAAGAACTTCTAACAAAAGGTTGTGAGGCTACAGCTTTAAAACCTAAATTTAAAGCAATTCTTTTATATTCTCTAAATTTAGCTGGTTCAATATATTGTTTAAGCTTAGCATGTTCACTAGATGGCTGTAGATACTGTCCAATTGTTAATAAATCACACTCATTTTTTCTTAAATCTTCCATAACTGAAATTACTTCTGATTTTTGTTCCCCCAAGCCCAGCATAAGACCAGATTTTGTAATGATTGAAGCATCAATTTGTTTTGCCATATTTAAAACAGTCAGGCTCTGTTGATAATCTGCCTCTGGTCTAATTTTAGAATATAATCGCGGAACTGTTTCAACATTATGATTAAAAACAGCGGGGCCTGCCTTTAATACTTTTTTTAAATCTTCTTTTTTTCCATTAAAGTCAGGTGTTAATACTTCAATGGTTATCCCTTCTATTTTTTTTAACTCTTTAATTACTTTGACAAAATGACCAGAACCTCCATCTTTTAGATCATCTCTTGTAACTGAGGTAATGACAACATGTTCTAAATTCATTTTTCGTACAGCTTTAGCCAAATTGGTGGGTTCATTTTGGTCAATCTCTCTGGGTTGACCGTTTGGAATATCACAAAATCGGCAGTTTCTTGTACAGACATTTCCTAAGATCATAAAAGTAGCTACTCCTACCCGAAAACATTCACCCAAATTAGGACAAAATGCTGCCTGACAGACTGTATTTAAGCTAAGGTCTTGTAAGACTGATTCTGTTTTTTGGTAATTGTTATCTAAATTTATTCTCTTTTTTAACCATTCCGGTCTATTTGTACTTTCCATTTTTTCACCTAAAATCTTTAATTATTTTAGAACTCTCATTTTTTCTGGTTTATATATATCCAGTTTGTCAGCTTTATACTGTTTGATATAGTCCATACACATATCATCTTTACCCTTTAACATTTCAACCGTTTTGATTGCTGAATATGTAACATTGCTGAGCTCTACTAAAAGTGAATCTAAACCAGCTGAGGCCATCATTGCAATAAAGGTGGCACTAATAAGCGGTCTTTCTGGTAAACCGTAAGATATATTATCAAGTCCACAAATAGTGTTAACTTCTGGATATTGGTCTTTGATCAGCCTTAAAGTTTTGATTGTGATTATGGGATTATTAGTATCAACAGAAACCGGTAGTACCAGGGGATCTAAAAATACATCTTCATCTTTAATACCTAGAGAACGGGTTCTTTTAAGTATCTTATCAGCCACTTTCAGCCTTTCACTCGGTTTGTTTGCAATACCTTTTTCTCCCATTAATAATCCAACAACTTTTGCATTATATTTTTTAGCTAATGGTAAAATATTATCGAGGCGACTTTCTTCACCACTAACCGAGTTAATAAGAGGACGTCCATGTTCATTATTATGTAGTTTAAGACATTTTTTAAAGACTTCCTGGTTAGGAGTATCAATACTAATTGGAACCTCATATTCAGCCTGGATAGTTTCCATCATCCAGGTAATATCTTCTACTTCTGTTTTAATCCTTTGACCTGCATTGATATCAATCATTTCTGCACCTAAATTTAACTGATGTTCAGCTATTGATAATAGTCTTTTCTTATCTCTAGCTTCTATGATCTCTCCAATTTCCTCATGTTCACTTGTATTAATTGCGGCTCCTATTATAATCATAAAATCCTCCTTTTTGATAATGGGGGGAGACCGGTTTTACCCGGTCTCTTAATAGATGAAACTATATTATCCAATTGTGATATCAGCTTTAGCACCTTTTACTTTACATTTGAAGCTAATGTATTTGTCTTGAGATTCAAAGTTTATCTGTTCTTCTCCTATTTTAACTTCAGATATATCCTTATCGGTATAGAGTTTAATAATAAACTCTTGTTGGGTAGGACTAATTTCAATATTTATCAGTTCATCCTGCTCTTTGCACTTAACGTTAAACTGTTGGTTATCATCATAATACTCATATTCTTCCTCATGATTATGATAAATGTTTAAAGTTAAAGGACTGAACTCTTTTTCTCCAATATACTGCATCATAGGGCCGGTTGGAATTATACTACCATTTTTAATAAATAAGGGCATTTCTTCTAAATCAGCAGTATATTCAATCCACTGTTGACCCTGATATTTTTCTTTTGTCCAAAAATCTAACCACTCACCAGCAGGTAAGTAGATCCTTCTTGTATTTTGCTCTGTTAAAATTGGTGCTGTTAAGATATTAGAACCAAATAAATATTGATTATCAATATTTTCAACATTGGGATCTTTTTCATAAGCAAGTACTAAAGGTCTCATCAGTGGTATACTTTTTTGTGCACTGTGATAAGCTTCGGAATAGATATATGGTATTAATTTATATCTAATTTCGGCAAACTTTTTATATACTTCAATTGCTTTTTCACCAAAATGCCAAGGTTCACGAGGACTTGTGCCATGAAATCTGGCATGTGATGAAAACATACCAAACTGCATCCAGCGGATATAACAATCATCATTAGGTGTCATAAAGTAACCACCAATATCATGACTCCAAAATGGAAAGCCGGATAGCCCAAAGGATAGACCACCTTTTAATGTAGAAGCCATGGCTGGAAAGTCTGAATCGGTATCTCCTGCCCAATGGACAGGATATCTTTGTGACCCAGCATAAGCAGAGCGAGCCCAAATAATCCCATTATCTTCTCCATGTACTCTTTGAGTTAATTCAAAGACCATTTGGTTATATAATAGTGGATATAAGTTGTGAAACTCTTTTCCTGTATATTTTTCATAACAGGCATCAACCTCAATACCTTCTCCAAAATCAACTTTAATTGCATCTATGCCTAATTCTAATAAGTTTTGTAATTTCTCTTCATACCATTCTTTAGCTTCAGGGTTACTAATATCAATAATCCCATCCATATTGGCTGAATCAGACCCCTGTTCAAAATAGCCTTTTTCCTTGGCTTCTTCATAAATACTGGTGGACTGATGAATATAGGGCAACTGCCAGATGCTCATCTGAAAGCCAAGTTCTTTTAGCCTATCAACTAATTTTTTTGGTTCTGGAAAATCATCTTCAGAAAATTCAAAGTCACAACGCAGTTCTTCCTCAAACCAATCTGCGTCTAGATGGAGAACATCACATGGATAATTTTCTTCTCTTAATTTTTCAGCAGTTTCAATCATTTCTGATTGAGTACGATAACTATTTCTACTCATCCAAAGTCCAAAACTCCATTTAGGTGGAAGAGGTGTTTTGCCTGTAAGATCAGTATAGTTACTTAAAATATCTTTAAACTTTGGTCCATAAATAAAGTAATAGTCTAGTTCTCCTTCAGCAGTTTCAATCTGATAAGCTTTTTGAAAATAGTCTCCCAATCTGTATTTCGATTTATAGGTTGTGTTCATAAATATCCCATAATTATTGGAACTCATAAAAAATGGTATATTTTTGTATGATTTCTGAGTTGAAGTACCTAAAGCATCTACCTGCCAGCATAGAACTTCCTGGCCTCTTTTATTTATATCAGTAAATTTCTCCCCTAAACCATAAAAGTTTTCATTATGTCCTAATCTAATAGAGTCAAAAGCTGCTTTTTGTCCTGTTTTTAAATTTTCAGCTAAGCCAAAAGGAAAACACTCAAAACTTGAATAGTCACATTTGGCTTCTCCCTGATATTTTATTAATTCATGCATTGCATGTTTGTCATAATTATATTGTTTTAATATTATTTGTCCATCTTTATCTTTAATAGTAATGTTGACAGGGTCTTTTAAAATTTCAACTGTTAACTTTCCGGTCTTAACTATGTACTTTGTTTCAAGTTCATCAAAACTAACCTCTTGATATCTATTTTTATATTCATCAACCACCATTGGGGTTTCACGCTCTTTGATTTCATTACCTTTTACCAATCTAATTCTAACTATTTCATCTGTTTTTACCTCTAATCTTAATTTCATATCCAATGTATTACCTTTGGGGGTAAGAGTAGGATTTAATTGATTAAAAAGAATATTCATAATATCTTTTTCATATGCAAAGGCCTCACAACTAAAGTCAATGACACCTTTTTTACAATCTACCGCTTTAACTCTTTTAGGAATATAAAAAACGGCTTTATCATCACTTAAGACTGTTTTTTTAAGTTCATCAAAATCTAATACATCAAACATCGTATTCCTCCTATACACAGGTCAATTTATTTTAAATCTAAAGGAAACTTACCATATTTATTTCTTATTTCAGCCACAGCTTTTAAATTTTCAATAGGGGTGTCATAAGGAGTTGCATCACCGGTACTTAAAATGAAATTATGACCAGGTTGCATTTTCTTTAATAAGTCTAAGACATAATCCTTTACTTCTTTTTTAGAAAGCTGTTTTAAGGAAGCTGGTTCAATACCACCAATGATTATCTTGTCATTTCCCAACTTTTCTCTAGCATCATATGGCCAAAGATCACCACTGGTCGGTGGACACATTGAATCAATACCATCCATATTTCCCTCTGCTAACTGATCTAATAATTTAGTAAGCTTACCACACATATGAGTTATATATTTAGTATTATTTATTTCTGCTAAAGCTGCATATTCATCGATGTATTCCATACAGTGCTCTTCATACATGTTAGGACTTAAAACAGTTGTCGAAGTATCTTCATATGGAATAATTACATCAGAAGGATAATCCAGCAAAATTTTATAACAGTCTAGATTTTTTTCATGGATTAAATCTAAAACTTCCTGCATTTCATTAGGGTGATCCATTAACATATAGACTGTTTTCTCTAAACCAATTAGAAACTGTAAAAATTGTTGGATTGGTGTTAAAGGTCCTGATGGTACCGCAAGACCAGCTTCTCCTATTTCTTTGTCTCTTTTAATAAATTCTTCTTTCATTGATTGGAACTCTATATTTTCAAGTACATATTTATATATTTCTAGATCTTCAATATCTTCGATATAATGTTTTTTTATAAACCCATACTTAATCTTTTCTGTAGTAACTCTCTTCTCTTCGATTGTTCCTTTTAGGGTAATATAGCGGTTAAATATTTTATCTTCTTTGCGTACAGTTTCATATTTAACATCACCTGTAGTCACTAACTTTAATGATGCACCAAACGGTTCACTATAGGTAGGTACATGTCTTTCCATTAAGTCAAAATCAAGCTCTTGACTTGCTTTAATAATATCTTCTGCCTTTTTCGAATCCCAGGAAGATAGAAAATAGTAATCAATAAGGGGTGACCATGGTAAATAATCTGGTTTTTCCCCATTTAAGACTGCAGTTAAACGTTCCCTCGAAGTCATTGTTTTCATTATTTAAGTCCCCCTTGTTTAAAATATATTCAAATCGATGAATTTTTAAAAAATATAAATTATAACTAACTTAAGCTATTTTATCTTTAAAACTTTTGGCAATATTGGAAGCTTCAGCTGCATTTTTAGCATAAAAGTCAGCTGAAATATTATTGGCAAAATCTTCAGTAATAGGAGCTCCTCCCACCATAATTCTCACCTTATCTCTAATACCTGCTTCTTTAAGAGCTTCTATTACAGTTTCCATTTCATTCATTGTGGTTGTTAAAAGGGCTGAGAGTCCAACAATATCTGCATCTACTTCTTTTACTTTAGACACAAATTCTTCGGCTGGTACATCAGTACCAAGATCATAGACATCAAATCCAGCTCCTTCTAACATCATAGAAACTAGATTTTTTCCAACATCATGTAAATCACCTTTGACTGTACCAATTACCACAGTCCCTTCTGACTCTACGCCACTTTCAATCAGTTTAGGCTTTAAGATCTCCATACCTGAATTCATTGCACGAGCTGCAACTAAAACACCTGGTACAAATATTTCATCATTTTTAAATTTTTCTCCAATTACCTTCATACCTGCCATTAAACCTTCATGTAATATTTTTTCAGATTCAATTCCTTCTTCTAATGCTTTATTGATTCCTTCTTGTACTCCATCCATACTACCGTTCTGTAAATCTTCAGAAATTTTATCTAAGATCTGCATAGTTTACCTCCTATAGTTTTAAAATTCTTATTTTAATTATTAATTGAAATCACTTAACTTCTTATATTCATTTTTTAAGGAAGGATAAAGTTCCCTATATAAATCATAATATTTTATATACTTCTTTACATTTTCTTGATCTGGTTGAACTGTTTTCTTTACTTTAATAATATTATCTGCCACTGTTTCAAAACTATTAAATAGTCCTACACCAACTCCTGCAATAAGGGCAGCCCCATAAGCAGGTCCTTCTTCAACATTTAAAAGGTTAATGGGATAACCCAAGATATCAGCCATAATCTGCTGCCAAACTTCACTTTTGGCACCTCCACCAATTGCTCTAATCTCTTTTATATCAACATTCTGTTTTTCAATAAGACGAAGCGAATCTTTTAAGCCAAAGGTTACTCCCTCCATCACAGCCCGAATAAAATGCTTTTGTTGATGACGGCCTGAGATACCAAAAAATACACCGCGGGCATTAGCGTCAGCATGAGGAGTTCTTTCTCCATAAAGATACGGTAAAAAGATGAGCCCTTCACTACAAACTTCTACATTGGCTGCTTTCTGATTTAAGTTATCATAGTCTAACTTATCTTGGAATAGTTTTTCTTTTAACCAATTAAATGACATACCGGCTGATAACATAACTCCCATCATATACCAGCTGTCAGGTTTAGCGTGGTTAAACAGATGTATTCTTCCCTTTTGATCGACTTTAGGCTGATTAGATTGTGCTAATACTACACCGGAAGAACCAATACTAACCATAACTCTTCCTTCTTTGATAATCCCGCTGCCAACAGCCCCACAGGCATTATCTGCACCACCTGCTGCAACAGGAGTCCCTAATGATAAGGAGGTCATTTCAGCTGTACTTTTATTTATTTGACCCGTTATATCTATTGAATTTATCACCGGTGGTAAAATATTATAATCTAAGTCTAATTTTTCAATTAATTCTTTTGACCACTCTTGTTTTTTCACATCAAAAAGCAGGGTACCGGCCGCATCAGAAACTTCAGTATTGATCTCACCGGTTAACTTATACCTAATATAGTCTTTAGGCATTAATACATAATTTATCTTTTGATAATTTTTAGGTTCATTTTCTTTTAACCAAAGTATTTTAGGAGCTGTAAAGCCCTCTAAAGCAGGATTAGATACCTTATTAATTAGATTATCTAAACCACCGGTCTTTTCAATAATCTCTTTACACTGCTTAGCTGTTCTGGTATCACTCCATAAAATAGCCGGTCTGATTACTTCCATCTTGTCATCTAAAAATACTGAACTATGCATCTGGCCAGAAAGGCTAAGGCCGGCAATTTTATCAGTATTTATATTACCTTTTTTAACCACTTCGTCAATCACTTTTATAACTGACTGCCACCAATCGTTTGGATTCTGTTCAGCCCAACCTGAATTGGGAGTTGCCAGAGGATAGCTTTCATTGGCTGTAGATATTACTTCTCCGGTTTTAGATAGTATAACTGCTTTTACTCCACTTGTTCCAATATCCAGACCCATTACATATTGCATAATTTAGCCTCCCTGTTTCTAGATGTAACTGTTTAAAATTGCTTCAAGTTTTTCTTGATGACCGGATCTATTTTGAATTTCATTATTTTTTGCGTATTCTGCTAATTCGTCAAAACCAATTTTGCCTTCTCTAATTTTTTTACCGATACCTGACTGATAACTTTGATATCTTTCTTTTAAAATATCTTCAAATACTCTATCTTCTAATAGCCGATGGGCTGTTTTTAAACCTCGGGCAAAAGAATCCATACCAGCAATATGACCATAAAACATATCAACAGGTTCAAAAGATGGTCTGCGAACTGTCGCATCAAAGTTGAGTCCCCCGGGAGCCAATCCATCATTTTTTAAGATTTCATACATGGCTAGTGTTGTTTTATAGACATCAGTTGGAAATTGATCTGTATCCCAGCCAAGTAACATATCCCCCTGATTTGCATCTACACTACCTAAAGCATCGTTAATCCTAGCAGTTTGTAATTCATGTTGAAAAGTATGTCCTGCTAAAGTAGCGTGGTTGGCTTCAATGTTTAATTTGAAGTAATCTTGTAAATTATACTTTCTTAAAAAAGCTAAAACTGTTGAAACATCGAAATCATATTGATGTTTGGTTGGTTCTTTTGGTTTTGGTTCAATAAGTAGTTGTCCATCAAAACCAATCTTTTCTGCATAGTCAATAGCCATCTCAAAAAAGCGGGCAATATTATCCTGTTCAATTCCCATATCTGTATTCAAAAGGGTTTCATAACCTTCTCTGCCACCCCAGAAAACGTAGTTTTCTCCACCTAGTCTTTTAGTAACTTCCATAGCCTTTTTGACCTGGGCTGCTGAATAAGCAAACACATCAGCATTAGGAGAAGAAGCTGCCCCATTCATAAAACGGGGATGATCAAATAAACAGGCAGTACCCCATAGAAGATTAATATCATATTCATTCATTTTTTCTTCTATTAAGTCCACAATTGTATCTAAGTTTTGATTTGTTTCACTTAAATTTTTACCGGCAGGTGCGATATCACGATCGTGAAAACAAAAATACTTAATACCTAGTTTTGACATAAATTCAAAAGCTGCTTTGACTCTTAACTTGGCTTTTTCCATTGGATCATCTATATCATTCCAGGGACGTTCCATGGTAGCACTTCCAAAAGGATCTGTACCATCACCTGTAAAAGTATGCCAGTAAGCAACCGCAAAACGTAAATGCTCTTCCATTGTTTTGTCTCCAATTTTTTCTTGCGGATTGTAATATTTAAAAGCAAGCGGATTCTTAGAATCTTTACCTGCAAATTGAATTGTATTGACTTCTGGAAAAATTTCTCCCATTTTTAAAATACCTCCTATATTTCTTCTTATTTAAAGGAACCAGCTGTCCAGCCTTTAATGATCTTATCCTGTAGGGAAATAAAGATAATTATTACTGGCAAGATAATTACATTTGTAAAGGCCATTACCTTATTCCACTTAGTTATCTTAGCACCGATAAAGGTGTATAGACCTACAGTTGCAGGCTGCATACTCATATCACTTATAAAGGAAATCGAGTAAATAAAGTCACCCCAAGCAAACATAAAGGTTATGGCGGCAATAATTAAAATACCTGTTTTTGCCACGGGCATGACAACTCTAAAGAATGCTCCCATCCTACTACAACCATCAATCCAGGCTGCTTCTTCTAAGGATTCTGGTATAGATAGAAAAGTAGTTCTTAAAAATATTATAGCTAGTGGGAGGGCGATTCCCGTTTTACCTAAAATTACTGCCCAGTAAGTATTGAGCAATCCCATTTTGTCAAAGATCATAAATAAGGGAGTTACCATTAGTATTTGCGGCAGCATTTGTCCAACTAAAAAGAGTAATATTAACCAGTTGATCCATTTCTTTTTTATACGTGAAAGCGCATAACCGGTCAACATTGCAAAAAATACAGTTAAAAATGTAACAGAGGCCCCAATGATTAAACTATTTTTCAAGTGCATAAAAGCCCTAGATTCCAATACTTCTGTGTAGTTTTGCCACCTTAATTGACTCGGAATCAAAGAAGGAGGCCAACTCATGGTCTCATTTAGACTTTTAAAAGATGTTGATACTACCCAGAAAACTGGAAAAAGATATATTGCTAAAATTACCAATGCAATAATAAACAACATTAGATTTTTTTTGTTTTTAAATTTCTCAATCATTATAATACACCTTCTTCTTTTCCGACAAAGAACTTAATATAGATAATAGAGATTACTAATAAAAGTATAAATATGATAACTGCAATAGCTGTCCCAACCCCAAAATCAAAGAAGTTAAAGGACTGAATATATGACCAAACCGGTAATACTGTAGTCGCATTTACAGGTCCACCCTTTGTCATATTCCAAATCAAAGGGAAACTTCTAAAGGTATAAATAATATCTAATATTATTGTCGCAAAGATATTAGGCTTGATCATCGGGATTATAATATGCCATAATTTTTGGAAAAAAGTTGTACCATCAATAGCAGCTGCATCATGAATAGATTCTGGTATACTTACTAAACCTGACGTCATTAAGATCATATTAAAAGGTATCGCAAACCAGATGTTAGCAACTAAAACAGAAGACATTGCAAATGTGCTTGTAACTAACCAGCCTACTGAATTTATACCGATTAAGTTTAAAAAGTAATTAATTACTCCAATATCACAGTTAAATAACCATCTCCAAATAGTACCAATAACAGCTGGTGGTATAACCCAACCAATTAAAAGTAATCCACGCAGTGGTTGATGCAAAGGAAATTCCTGATTAAAAAATAAAGCTAAGGCTAATCCGAATAAAAATTGAAATAATACACTAAAGAAAGCAAAGATAAGGGTGTTTTTTAAGATCTCATTAAAATCACTATCAAATATTACTTTTTTAAAATTATCTAAACCCACAAATGGTCTATCCTCACTTAGTATTGTAGATGAGTCAACCTGGTGTACACTAAGACTGAAATTATAAAGTAAAGGATATATCGCAAATATTGTGACCATTATTATTGCAGGTAATAAAAATAAATAAAGTGTAAACTTTGAGTTGCAAATTAAACTTTTTATGTTAGTAAACATTTTTATCACCTTTTATATTTTATTGGTCAACTTAATTAATATGTATATTAATAACTTCGATTAAAATATGGAGGGGAAGGTGCCCAACTAAGGACACCTTCTTTTTGTTATGAATTATTCACTAAGTACTGAATCTATCTTTTCTTGAGCTGTATCAAGTGCTTCTTCAATATCTCCACCTGTTAATCCCTTTTGAATTGCAGTCTGAATTGCAGCAGACATTTGAGGATACTTAGGATGAGCAGGTCTTGATTTTGCATATTCTAACTGTTTTGAGAAAACTAACATGATTTCATCTTCACTCCACATCGGAGTATTATTTACAACATCTTTACGTCCAGGAATTCTATTTTCAATTTTACACCATTCTTTGATAACTTCTGCTTTATTGAAGAACTTAACAAATTCCCAAGCTGCATCTTTTTTGTTTGAATCTTTCATGATTCCAATACTTTCTCCACCAAGTACTGAATAAGGTTCTCCAACCTCTTTTCTAACAGGCATCATAAATACGCCGTAATCAAAGTCAGCTTCACCAAAGGCACTTAAAGCCCAAGGACCATTTACACACATACCAATATTACCAGCAGCAAAGTTGATTGCTAATTCATATTGAGGTGTATTTAGGACAGATCTAGGTGTATAGCCTTCTTTAACCATATCAGACCAGAGACCTAAAGCAGCCTCACCGGCTTCTCCGTTTACCTTATCAAATGAAGCTCCTGCTTGCCATAAGAAAGGAGCAAATTGGAAAGTACCTGATTCGCTCTTTGGAGCACTAAAGGTCAGACCATAAGTTTTTTCACCTAATTCACTAATCTTTTTAGCATATGTTCTAAGTTGATCCCAAGTATTGGGTACTCCAGAAAGTCCAGCTTCTTTAAATAGGTCTTTATTATAGAAAATTGCTAGAGTATTAATATTTTGGGGTAATGCATATAATTTGCCTTCATACATACCTGATTCCCAGGCACCTTTAAAGAATTTATCTTTCATACCCCACTGTTCAGCTCTATCGGTAATATCTAATAAAGCGCCATTTTCAGCCCATTTAGCTAAAGTGTCTGATCCAGTAATTAATGCATCAGGTATGTTACCTGACATTAATCCTTTTGTAATCTGATTTTCCAATTCGGAAAAGTGAATATATCTGCTTTCAACTTGTACATCAGAATGACTACTATTAAACTCTTCTACCACATATTCCATACCTTTGGAATCTGCAAAATAATGCCAGACTTCAATTGTAGTTTGAGCTTGAACCATAGACCCTATTGATAATACTAATAGAGCGGAAATAATAACTACACTAAGTAACTTTTTCATAAACATTTCACTCCTTATTTTTTAATAGAGAAATTGATTTAACTACTTAATCCTATTCAATACTTAATTAACTTTCCCTGTTAGCAATTTTTTGACCTATCTACCTCCTTCCCCTTAATAATAAGGTGTATTTTTATGTAACATGTTACATGCAGTACTATTCAAAATTTTTTGTCCTGCAACTACATATTAAATTATTACCATTCTAATTATCATTTTCTGTACTGATTGTGAAATTCCTCTTTTATTTATTAAATTTTTTGAATTTTTCAATAGTTATCTTTATTGGAGTTTTTGATTATATAACCGACAAAAAAGGTATCTCCTCTTTTTAATATAGATAGCTATTTATATAATAGTTCATTTACAGCATACATATTTTCAAAAGGGGTATTAGCAGGCACCTCACATCCAGCCGCAATAAAGGTCTTTTTATCGCCCGCTTTAAGGCATTTTCTAACAGCCTTTTTCACTTTTGCAGGGTTCCCTTGCATTAATACTCCCACTGGGTCAAAATTACCGTTAGCTGAAGTTTTTCCCGCAAAAGTATCTACCGCTTTTTGAAAATCAACCATCCAGTCTAGATCAATGATATCAGCTCCGGTAGCTACTAATTGATCTAATAGAGGATTTATATTACCGCATATATGCAGTTTAACCTTGGCATCCATAGCATGAATTTCCTTAATAATTCTTTTTTCATAAGGTAAGGCAAACTCTTTATAGTTTTTTGGTCCTATTAATGAAGCGGCAGCATCACCAATACCAATAAAATCTGCTCCTGCTTTAACCTGTTCTTTTGCAAAAGCTATGGCCTGTTCTGTACATATTTCTAATAATTGATGAAGTTCTTCTGTATATTCATGAATATCCAACATAGCCTGATTCATGCCTCTTAGATCACAGGCTTCTGCAAATGCACCCTCAACCCATCCTAAGATGGGATAAGTTCCTTTGACTTTTCTTTTGTAAAGATCAATTGCCTTGATTCTATCTAACATTCTTTCCCCTTTAAGAGGATTAATGACTTTTAGTTCAGCTAATTTGTTATAATCATCAATTAAAGGATCTTTGAAACTTGGTACATCATCATAAGGAATATTGATTTCAGCACCCATATCTGCACCTTCTCGACAGGGATCAGAAATTGCACTTACCATATCTATACCAAATTCCTCACAGCATTTAAGATTACCTTCTACTAAATATCTGTAATCAGTAACATATTTACTGTATGGTACATCAATATATTTAGCAGCAAAGGCCATTATAATATTTAAATTGGGTATTTTATCTACTTCTTTACCTTCTAATCTCTTAAATACCCTTTCATATGGTGTCATTTAGGGTCAACTCCTAATTGTTCTTTTATATATAGAATTTAACTTATGTGCAAGTTTTCCTGCTTTTTCTTGAGCTGATTCATTTTCTTTAACCGGTTTTTGGTCCGTATTAGAGACATATACTTTACCAGTCAGTTCAGTACCCAAATCACCAAATAGACCTTTCAAAACGATTTCAGCAGCTATAAACTGTTTTTTAAAATGAGGAGCACCTCCACACAACATTATTACACCTTTTTTACTTCCTTCTTCAAACTCATCTCCTCTTAAACATGAAGCCCAGTAGACCTGACAACGGTCTATTATATTTTTTAAAGGGCCAGGCATATTACTAAAATAAACTGGGGTAGCAAACACTATATTATCGGCCTCATCAATGATTGGGTAGATATCCTGCATCTTATCATCGATAGAACAACCTCTATTTTCCCAGCAGTAACGACAGTCAATACAGGGAGATATATCAGTTCGATAAGCATCAATTATTTCAACATCACCTTCTAAGTCTGTTAAAAAACTATTTAGAAGTTTTTTAGTATGACCTTTTTTACGGGCTGATCCAAAAAATACAACTGTTTTCAATGTAATCCTCCTAACCAACATTATTTAAAGTTCGGGTTTAATACCATACTGAAATTGATGTCTAAAGTAAAAGAAACTGGGACTGTGGCTATGAATTGTCAGCATTTCAGTATGAGGATGATTTTTAGAAGTAAAGGGCTCCATCCCTTTACCTAGACCAACAGCATTGCCCCCAATATATACACAGGAATAATTTAAAGTAACTTCATCTAATAGTTCATCTTGTAAAAGACTGTGAAAATATGAGGGAGATTCTACCATTGCAATATCAATACCCCATAATTTCAAAATATTGACCAAAACTTCAGAATTAGTCTGCTTACCTTCACCAGTTGCAATAATAGGGATTTTTTTATCTTTATTATTTTCAAATTTTTCTATAATATCTTCATCATTATATTCCGAAGTACTATTAAATGGTCCAACTGAAAAACAGGATCTTTCCATATTATCTTCAATATAGTTAAGTCCAGCAGGGGAAGTATTAAATATAACATCCTGTTCTCTGATCACTTTATCATCAAAGGGAATATCTGTGCCATCTAAAGAACATACAACAACCCAGGGGGCAGGTTTTAAGCCATTTTTTACTCTCGCTTCTTCTAATCCTTTATCAAAAATGCAAACTGTACCATCCGGTTCTTTTTGAATAGTCACTGCTCCGGCAAAGATTGCATCACAGTTAGCTCGCATGAGATTTAAAATCCAAAAATCAGCTTCAGCCCCTGTACTGTCTAATCCATTACTTTTTGCTACTATTGGACCAGCCGGATCATCTAAATAGGCAACCTTGCCATCAATTGATGTTACAAAGGTAGCCATTGTATAAGCTCTGTCATTTGGTAATTCAGGAAATTTAAGTTCACCATAGACATTTATTGATTCCTTAGTTTGTATACCTTGGTTAGGCCAATCTGATAACTTCTCATTTTCAAATATTCTATTCAGTTTTATTTGATTATAGTCATACTCAATTTTAGGGTATTTAGATTTATATACATTCGTCATTTGAATCTCTCCCTACATTATTTATATTCAGCAACTTTGTAATACTGATTTTCCTTATGCAGTTCTCTAATAAGTTCAAAGTTGTCTTGACCTAAAGCTTTTGTAAACTTTTCATCGGTTTTAGCCAAGCCCTCATGATCAATTGATTTCCATTCCTCTAAAGAACGCCAGTATACCGTAGTAAGTACTTGAGTTTCATCATCACTAACCCAAACTTCTTTACCTTTAAAACCGGGCTTGGTTTCTAATTCTTTGGTCCAGATTTGATGATCTAGTTCAATAAATTCTTCAACCTTATCTGGTTTTACCCTAAAAACTAGTTGCTCTACTGCAACTTTATTATCAAATTCTTTAAACTTCATTTAAACACCTTCTTCACATTGTTCTATTTAATAAATTTTGCTACTTTCTTCTCAAACAATCTGACACAATCTTATCACATTGCATGAGATATTTCCTGTTTTAAGGTTATCTTAAATATTAAACTCTAAAATAAGGATTTAAGAAATTTTTCTTTAAAGTCCAGCCATAGTAGTAGCCATCAGAGCTTTGTTAATATGCAATCTATTTTCTGCCTCATCAAAGATAACAGAATTAGGACCATCAAGTACTTCAGAAGTAACCTCAATATCTCTATCTGCTGGCATACAGTGCATATAAAGTGAGTTATCTTTTGTTAAATTCATTTTATCCTGATCTACTACCCATTCTGGATATTTCTCGATTAGATCTAAACCTTCTTGTTCATTATCTGTATATACTACAGGACCCCAGCTTTTTGGATATACAATATCTGCTTCTTCAAAAGCTTCTTCCATATCATGTTTAACTTCAAAGTTAACACCTGCGTCTTGCGCATTAGCTTTAGCTTGATCTAAAATATCTTCTTTCATATGAAATTCTTCCGGGTGAGCTAATGTTACATCCATGCCAAATCTTGTCATCAGTAATATTAAAGATTGTGGCATAGAAATAGGTCTTATGTAATTAGGAGCATAAGTCCAGGAAACTACAAACTTCTTGTTTTGAATATAATTTTGGAACTTCTCTTTAATGGTTAATAAGTCAGCTAAGGCTTGAGTAGGATGGTAATCTTCACACTGCATATTAATAACAGGAATATCTGAATATTCAGCTACATCTTTCATATATCTGGTTCCATTTGCATAAGTTCTTCTAATACCGATTCCTTCTCCATAACGCTGTAAAACTTTAATAGTATCTTTAGCTGTTTCTCCGTGATCAATTTGAGTTGCTTCAGGAGTTAGATAGTTAGCATGTCCGCCTAATTGATGAACCCCACATTCAAAAGAATTTCTAGTTCTTGTAGATTCTTCAAAAAAGAGCATGAAAAAGGTCTTCGCTCTTAAAATATCATCATGTAGGATATCAAGTTCTCTCTCTTGTTTTAATCTTTTGGCAACAGCTAGTAATTTTTCAATCTCCTCGACTGACCAATCCTGTGTGTTTAGTAGATGTTTTCCTTTTAATGAACTGTACATTTTAATACCACTCCTTTTGTTTTATTTGATTATTATTAAATATTATTTTCTAAAAAAGTTTCAATAATACTGATATATCCCTGATAAGCCTTTTCTATTTGATCAATTTCTATATATTCATCTGCTATATGAGCTAAATGTTCACAAGAGGGACCAAAACCTAAAGTAGGTATATTTTGCTCTCCTGCTGAATAACTACCATTAGTACAAAAAGAATAATATGATAAATCAGTTTCCGGTACTTCTTTTTGTAAGTTATCATAAGTATTTTTAACAAAATCATTATCTGCTGGAAATTTCCAGCCCGGAAAAAACTTGGTTGCTTTAAACTTTTTATTTTTATAGGTAACAGCTGTTTCTTTTACAATTTCTACCTTGGCATTAAAATCCTGATCTTCATTTTTCATTTTGTCAATAAGTTTCTGCAAAGGTTTAAGAACAGACGTTTTAGTTTCATTAGGTAATAATCTTCTATCTAGTGTAATACTGCATAGATGAGGTATTACAGAATGTCCAGGATAAGGTTTCGATTTGATATCAACAACCTCCAAAATCCCCTCCCCTAAATCATTATCCCTTTTAATAGGGATTTTCTCTATTTCAGATAATAACTTATTCATCTTTTTTACTGCATTAATACCCTTTTTAGGATTTGAAGAATGCGCATTTTTACCGTAAGTAATCACTTTTATTTCTGCTCTACCTCGTTGTCCAATACATAACTTAAGATCACTAGCTTCTCCAATAATAACTAAGTTTGGGGTTATCTCATTTATAATATTGGCTTGAGCAACACCTTCAAATATCTCTTCTTGCACAGTTCCAACTACTACTATATTTTTATCTAACTCCTTATTATTTACAAAAGCAGCCCCTGCATA
Organism: uncultured Halanaerobiales bacterium; assembly: GCA_964526845.1. Classification (GTDB taxonomy): domain Bacteria; phylum Bacillota; class Halanaerobiia; order Halanaerobiales; family M55B127; genus M55B127. The sequence goes on from CAZGMM010000007.1 coordinate 36,974, forward strand.
AACCAATGTTATTAGGGCACCTTTCATATCAGAGGCACCACGACCGTAAATTCTATTTTCAACTATATTGGCCTGAAAAGGATTATATGTCCAATCATCCTTATTATCTACTTCTACAGTATCTAAGTGCCCTTCTAATAAGATAGTCTGTGAGCTTTTCCCCTGGATAATACCAATGACATTTCCCCAGTTATCTATATATACATCATCATAACCTAGCTCTTGCATTAATTTCTTTAAAAATTGAGCAGCTTCATTTTCTTGTCCTGAATAAGATGGAACCCTTATAAAATTTTGAATGGATTTTATAATATTATTATCTTTTTGCATACCCAATCCTTTCTAAGATGTGAGATAAAACTTTTTAATCTCTCATCTTTTCAGCAGCTAACATTACAGCATCAATAATCTGTTTATAGCCTGTACAGCGGCAGAAGTTGCCTGCTAGACCATCTTTTACTTCCTCTCTAGTCGGGTTTTGGTTTTCTTCAAGTAAGTTCAAAGTGCTTAACACCATACCTGGGGTACAAAAACCACACTGAACCGCTCCAGCTTCAATAAAGGCAGCCTGAATTGGATGTAAGCCTTGTTCACTTTCTAAATCTTCAATAGTGATAATTTCACTACCATCAGCCTGTCCGGCTAAAATCATACAAGAATTTACTATCTCACCATCCATAATTATTGTACAGGCACCACATTCACCAACTCCACAGCCTTCTTTCACTCCTGTAAAATTTAGGTCATCTCTTAGAACATCCAGGAGTCTTTTATTAGATTTGACTTTGAAATTGTATTTATTTTGATTAACAGTTAAATTTAATGTAATCTCTTTCAATTACTCCACCTCCAGGACAGTTCTTAAAATCCGCTTGGTTAAACTTTTGATCACAGGTTTTTTATATTCAGTTGACCAGCGGTAACCGGATTTTTCTAACATGGTATCAGCTACCTGTTTACTCATCTTTTTAATTAACTTTTCATTTGGTTTTTTATTTAATATTACATCTTCAGCATTTTTAAATCTCTGTGGTTTCGGTGTTATTGAACCAGGAGCTAATCTTATGTCTTCTACCTGGCCGGTTGAATCTAATTTGCCTAAAGACGCAATATTTATACGTGATTTAGAAACAGCATTACGCCTTTTTACTTTGATAAAATTACTTTTGTAATCTGAACTAATCTTTTTAAAGTAGATTTCTTTTAAAAACTCATCTTCTTTAATTTTAGGCTTATAGGGTCCCTTGTAAAATTCATTTATTGGCACTTCTCTTATCTCTTCTTTGCTTTCAATAACTAATACCGCATCTAAAGCAACTAACGGTGTTACAGAGTCAGCACAGGGTGAACCTGTGATAATATTACCACCAATAGTTCCCCTATTTCTGATCTGAGGTGATCCTATTTCCTGACAGCCTAAAGCAAGTACTTTAGCATATTTATCTATTAATTGAGAAGCCACTATACTTTTATGAGTGGTTAAGGAACCAATCCTTAATAAGTCATTATCTTCTTTAATATAAGCTAAATCTTTAAGGCTGCTGATATCAATTACATATTCTATTTGAGGACATTTATTTTTTCTAAGATCAACCATTAGGTCTGTTCCACCAGCTATTAATCTGGCTTTTTTGCCATACCGGCTGATTAAATCTAAGGCTTTTTGATAGTTTTTCGGCCTTACTAAATCAAATTCTTGCAAAGCAATTACCACCTTTCCTATTTACTTAAACTTTTTCCAACTAATGTTCTTTCTAAATTAAGTGGAATTTCTCTTACTCTTTTTTGAGTTGCATCATAATAGGCATTTGTTACAGAGGGCGCAACCAGTTCAATTCCCAGTTCTCCTACACTTTTAGCACCATACGGTCCAAAATTGTCTTCTATATCAAATAATTTAATATCTATTACGGGTAAATCTTTAAAACTAGGGATGAGGTAGTCATCAAAATTTGTTGTTTTTAAATAACCTTCTTTTTCACTAAACTCTTCCATGATACTATAACCTAAGCCCTGCATTAATCCACCATATAACTGACCTTTTACCTGTTGTGGATTAATGGGAGTACCTATATCATAACCAGCAGTTATCTTATCTACATTAACTTTACCGGTTTTTACATCTACTGTGATTTCTGTCACTGCACAACCGTAAACATAAGTGGGATAGGCTTTACCCTGACCGGTTTCTTCATCTAATTTTTCGGGACCAGGATTATACCAACCCTGAGCACTTAAGGAAAGACCTAGTTCATTTAAACAGTAACTTACTAGTTCTTCAAACTTAATGGTCTCTGCTTCATGATTTGTGTTATAAATTATATCTTTTTCTATTTTTATATCTTCTAAATTACATTCGAATTTTTGGGTGGCCGCTTTTTTCAAACGTGTCTTTAATTTCTGCGCAGCTGTTAAAACCGCCTGACCTCCGGCTAATGTTCCGCGAGAAGCAACCGTTGGTCCACCATCCATAATCATTGAGGTATCTGTATTAACAAAGGTGAATTTATCTAACGTAACTCCTAGAGTCTCAGCTGCAATCTGAGCATGGGCTGTTCGCATTCCTTGACCCATTTCAGTTAAGTCACTTATCATATTAATACTTCCATCTTGTTCTATCGTTAAGGTGGCTCCGGCAGTATCAATACCTTCTCCTCCCAAACCTGCTCCGCGGATTGTACAGGATAGACCAATACCTTTTTTTATTTCTTCATGATTTTTATTAAACTCAGTAAACTCATCTCTTTTTCGGTCATAATCCGCTTTTTGACAAGTCTCATCAATAATTTGTTCTAAGGGAGCCGGTATTTCCCCCGGACCAAATTTCTGGCCGGTTGCAAAGGTATCTCTCGGTCTCAAGCAGTTTTTTAATCTGATTTCCTTAGGAGAAATATCTAGTTTATAAGCAAGTTCATCAATTATTGATTCACTGGCAAAAACTGTCTGGGGAGCAGAAAAACCTCGATAAGCGCCACCATAGATTGTATTTGTATATACTCCGTAATAATCGGTTTTAACATTATCTACGCGATAAGGTCCGGTAGCATGGACAGAACCTCTCCAATTAGCAAACATCGCTTTATTATTATATGGACCACCTTTTGTATATACTTCATCTTCAATAGCTACAATCGTACCATCTTTTTTGGCTCCAATTTTATAATTTAATTCATAGGCATGTCTTTTACAGCTTTCTAACATACTTTCTTCTCTAGTTAGAACCATTTTGATTGGACGATTAGTTTTTTGGGCTAGGATAGCAGTTCTAGCAGCCATCATCATGACAGATTCGTCTTTTCCTCCAAAACTACCACCAATTGTGCTGTGAATGACTTTTACCTGACTTATATTTAAATCCATCACTTTCGCAACATTTTGTCTAATAGAATATGGATTTTGAATAGAACCATGAATTTCAATCCCAGTTTTATAGGGATCTGTTAAGGCTATAATAACCTCGGGTTCGATATAGGCCTGGTCTACAAATGGAGTGTAATAAGTCTTTTCTAAAATAACATCGGCTGATTGAAAACCTTGTTCAACATCACCTTTTCTCATAAGGTGGTGAGAATGTTCAATAATATTATCATTTTTATCTTTATGTATTAATTCACTTTCATTTTGAACAGCTTCTTTCATATTTAAAACAGGTTCTAATTCTTCATATTCAACTTCTACTAAGCTTACTGCTTTTGCAGCCGTTTCCTTACTTTCTGCTGCCACAACAGCTACTCCATCACCTACATACTTAACTTCATCTTGGGCCAAGACTGGAAACCTTCCAAACATTTCATTACTACCTGGTACATCTTGAGCTGTAATTATATCTACTACACCCTCTAACTCAGCAGCTTTGCTTACATCAATATTTATTATTTCAGCCCGAGGATATTCAGAATAAACGGTTTTGGCGTAAAGCTGGTTACCAAAGTCTAAATCAGCCCCAAACTTGGCCTGGCCGGTTACCTTCTCATATCCATCCAGTCTATTTTTTGGTTTCTTAATCTCATTATACATAACAATAAAATCCTCCCATCATTAATTAATCAACTATTTGCAAGGCATCAGTTGGACAGACGGTGGCACATAATCCACAAAAACGACATCGTTTTTCATCTAAGAGTAGTTGATCTTCCTTAAAACTCCTTGCAGTATAGGGACAAACTTCTATACATCGATTACATTTAATACAGGTATCTTTATTGAAATCAAATTTGATTTTTTCCTGTACTTCCTCAGCATAAAGATTAGCAAGAGCTGCTCCGGAAACCTCTTGTATTGAATTATAATTCAAGTCTGTCAACAGATTATCCAAATCGTTATTTAGTTTATTTATATAGTCAATACCTCTCATCATTGGTGCAGAACAAATTCCAACTAAATCTGCTCCGGCCATCAGCATCTCTACAGCATCTTCCGCATTAGCTACACCACCAATACCAATCACCGGTTTATCTGTTTTGTTGGCAATATCTGCTACATATCTTAAAGTAATTGGTTTGATTGCACTACCACTTAACCAACCATAACCTTTTTGACTACCTAAAAGAGGCTTTTGGGTATTGATATTTATCCTTAAGACCGGTCCTACAGAATCAATGGCAGTTATCCCATCTCCTCCTTGTTCAAGTGCTTTAAAAGCTGTCTCAACCGGGGAACTCCAATTAGGACTTATCTTAACTAAAATTGGTTTATCAGTAAGCTGCCTTGCTTTTTTAACCATTGGTAGCATAGTGTTTTCTTGATAAGAAACAAGTTCTATCATATCAGCTCCAGCCTGATCTACCTTTGCGACCCAATTATCTACTTCATTTGGGGTGTGTCCAACACTTCCGATTACAACAACACCTTTATCTTTTGCCTTAGGAATTTCTTTCTGTATCCACTGTTCACCCGGTATATCAGCCCATTTTTCCGCATTAACTAAGCTGTCTTTACTATTTCGAGCAATATGGGGAAAGGGATTTTTAGCTGCTTTATCTCGAATTGTTTTTGTAACAACTGCTCCAGCCCCAGCTTCATATGTACGAATCATACCCTCACCATTATAATTTAAAGGACCAGAGCCTACAATAAAGGGTGATTTAAGTTGTATCCCAAAAAGTTCCGTCTCTAGTTTCACTTTTTTATCTCCTCCCATAAACGTTTGGCTTGTTCATTCACATCTATTTTTATTTGATTTAAGTTAAGATTGGTTAATTCTCCATCTTTTTTAAGCTGCTTCCCATTGATAAAAACATCTGTAACATTTTCTGGGTTCCGGTATAGAATTAATTGTTCAAAAATATTAGATTGATTAATTGGAGTTAAAGTATCGGTATCGATTGTAATGATATCAGCATAATTTTCTTCTTTGATTTTACCTGTTTGCTTTAAATGAAGTGCCTTTGCTCCGTTTTCAGTAGCCATTTTATATACTGTTGGAGCAGGCATAATTTCTGGGTTTTCATGTTTTGCTTTATGGATTAAAAAAGCCGCCCGCATAGCTTCAAAGAAGTTATTTATATAGCCATCCGTACCTAATCCCACATTAATACAGCTGGCTAATAATTCTTTAACAGGGGCAATACCTCCCCCGACTTCACAGTTACTGAGCGGGACATGGGCAATATTTACATCATCTTTTGTTTTTAAAATATCTATTTCATTGGAATTGAGTTTTACTCCTTGGGAAGCAAGAATATAGTTATCTAAATAGTCTAATTTATCATAAAGTTCAATAGGAGTAAGTCCATATTTATCTAAAGTATAATCTACTTCATAAGAACTTTCGGAAAGGTGCATCTGTATTCCTGAACCAATATCTTTTGCTTTTTGACTAGCTTTTTTAATAAAATCCTGTGAACAGGTAAAGCTGGTATGAATGCACATCATACCATTAATAAGGGGGTGGTCTTTATATTCTAAAAAGAAATCTTCATTTTCTTGTAAACCGAAGTTGCCATTAGCATCACTTTTTCTTTGAGTTGCTTCAAATGATAGTACTGCTTTAATACCGATTTTTTCTAAAACTTGAGCTTGCGTTTTTAAAGCATTTGGAATTGCGGTGGGAGCTTCCATCACATTACAAAAAGCTGTTATACCACTACTTATTAACTCAGCAGCAGCTGATCTGGTTGTTACTTTAATCATCTTTTGGTCTATACGATCTTCCACCAATGGCCACCAAAAGTCTCTTAAAAAACTTTCAAAACTATCTACTTCAATATTGGGAATACCGTGGGAAAGTACTCCATAGGAATGCATATGGGTATTAATAAAACCAGGCGCAATAATTTTATCTTCATAATCTAAGTGTTCAAGTTCAGGATACTTGTTTAATAGTTCCTTATTAGGGCCAATCTCTTTAATCTTATTATCTTCAATTACAAGTCCCCAATTATTATACACCTGTTGACTATCTATAATTAAATATTGACCGGTTAATAGTTTAGCCATTTTACAACCTCCCTATCTTTATTTTAAAGAAACCGGAAGATATGAATAAAAACTAGCTGCTTTAAGTAAATCGGATATCTTAACCCTTTCATTTTCAGAATGGGCATAACTTTCTTCTCCAGGTCCAAACCCTATTGTTTTGATTCCCAGTTTACCCATGGTATGAGTACCATTTGTACTAAATCCCCAAACTGAAACTGTTGGTTTATCTTCAAAAAGTTCTTTATATGTATCAACACCACTTTCAATCAGATTATCTTCAGCAGGTAAAAACCAAGCAGGGAAGTATTCTTCGCCTTTCTTTTGATAACCATTGTAACTTTCATCTTCATACATCAAAAATGATATTACGGCTTCATCACCATGTGGTAAGCCTTTTAATTCTTTTAAAATGCTTTCTTTGTCATCCTGAGAGTTAGTCCTGCGGTCCATTATAACCTCAGCTTTGGAAGGAACGGTATTTAAAGAACTATTATTGCTGTTTATTTTAGTGACCACAATATCTCCTTCTCCTAAGATATTATCGTCATTTAATTCTTTATCTAAATCTTTCACAGCTTGTGCAAAAAGAAGGGCTCTATCTAAGGGGTTATCACCCTGTTTGTGCATACTAGCATGAACTGATTTACCGCTAAATTCAGCTCTGACTAAAGCACGTCCTCGATGTCCACGACAGATCTTTAAATTGCTAGCTTCTGCAATAACAACATAATCCGGTTTTATATCAAATTCTTTAATAAATGAACCTAAGGCTAAACCTTCACAGGTTTCTTCTGAAACACTAGCAGAAATATATATTGTATAATCTTTTGCCAAATTTAAATCTTTAATTATTTTACCCGCATAAATTAGTGAACTTAAAGGTCCTTTATCATCCATAGCACCTCGACCAATGATATAATCATCTTTAATAACAGGAGTATAGGGATCAGTGTCCCAGTTTTCTTCTGTTACATCAACTACATCAATATGAGCATCATACACTATTTTTTGGGAGCCATTACCTATTTTACCGATAACATTACCGATAGAATCTGTAAATACTTCATCATATCCAAAATCCTGCATGGTTTTTTTAATATATTGAGCAGCTTTTTTTTCATCAGAACTACCAGTGATACTTTTAAACTCTATTAATTCACTTAAAAGATTAACAATTTTGGATTTTTCATTTTCTACCTTTTGCATTACTTCTTCTTTTAACTGCATATGTTATGCCTCCTAATATTTAATTTTAATAAATTGTCACTCAATTTTTAACTAATATGTAACATGTTAGTGTATATAAAAAATATATATGAGCTTTTGCTACTGCTTTACATTTTATATTATGTTACATTGTAATTTCAAGTGTAAATTCATTATTTAACTAAATTTTTTAAAAATCACTCATATATATTATTAATTAAGATAAAATACTAAACCTATAAATTCACTCTTTGACCAAAATATCTCAAAGCTTGATAAATAGCCATTTTAGAGGGTATCTTGTCTTCAGTTTTATCCATCTTATACAGTTTCAAGGCCGAGTATAGACTCGTAAAATAATGAGGGTCCCAGTTAGGATTATAGTAATTTGTATAAAGTCTGAACATCCAGTCTACTGCCTTTTTATATTCTTTTTCTAAAATATTGAAATAGACTGGTAAAGTTTCATCTAAATTCTTAAGTGAAAATGAATTTTCAAAGTCTTCATATGTAAGTAAATCATTTTGCCTTGCTTGCATCTCTTCTATTTTTTCTAGTAGTTCTTCCTCAACTTCCTTCTCACCTATCCAATTTAAGAAATTATGGTAGGGGATATAATCACCATTTACCTCATCTTTTTCCCATAATAGATATACAGCTAATGTTATCATATGATGTAGATTAACAATTCCTTCCCCAGAAGCACAAATCTTAGTTAATTGGGGAATATCTTCAAAAGGGTGAGTATCATATTGAACATGTACATCCTCTTTATAATTATATCTTGCTAAATACATTAAATAACTAAAAATTGCAGTTACATCATGAGGGGAGTCCTCTACTACCAGATCTCTCATGACGGGATAAAAACAGGTAAAACTGTGGCCTAAGGTCTTTGATAGTGACTCAGTACCTAAGGAAAGTAGGTTGTTTTTTAACATCTCAGGTTCATATTCGAGCAGACCAAGACTGTAATAATATGCATTATGGACATTACTTTTATCGATTTCTCCAATCATCTTTTTTAAAGTAGATTGATCAGCATAATCCTCTCTATATCCTATTCTATCAGCTTTAATTTTCACAAACCGTCTCTCTGTCATATTCATTGCAAGGAGGTTTATCAATTCTTTTTCTGTGGTATCTTTTAAATAGTTTTTAAAGGAAAGTTCTCTTAAAAAGAGTGCCATTTTAATAAAATGAAAATTCCCATAGGTTAAATTTGCCTCTGTCAGCATTATAGGGGCCATTTCATTAACAAAATCTGTCAGATTAATATCTTTTAGTTCCAGATTCGCAATTATATCTTGAATCCTTTTTTGATCATTATCTATAATAGCCTCTCCTAATTTAGAATACAATTTAATACCTCCTCTTTGTTTTCTTTTTATTACAAATTAATTATATCAGAATACTCTACAAAATTAAAAAAGATTACCGGATCTTAACCGATAATCCCTTTAAAATAAATATTGAATTAAATACCAT
>CAZGMM010000008.1:0-44587 GCA_964526845.1 uncultured Halanaerobiales bacterium
AGTACTTTATATTAATTATTATAAAGTATCAAATATAATAATAAATAGTAAGTATTATACATATCTTAAATTAAAGGATTCGATTAGCAGGATTTACAATATAAATAGGGAAATGTATATAATAACATAACAGGATAAAGGATGATATAATATAATGGAACAGTTAAAGGTTATGACGATTTTTGGTACCAGACCAGAAGCAATTAAGATGGCACCTCTGGTTAAAAAACTAAAAAAAGATGATAATATTAACTGTATAGTTACTGTAACAGCTCAACATAGAGAGATGCTCGATCAAGTTTTAGATTTATTTGAAATTAAAACTGATTATGATTTAGATATAATGTCTGACCAGCAGACCTTAGTAGATATCACGGTCAATGTCTTAAAAAATCTAGAAACTGTCCTTAATAAGGAAGAGCCTGACCTGGTATTAGTACACGGAGATACTACAACTACATTTATCGGGGCTTTATCTTCCTTTTATAAACAGATTGATATCGGCCATGTGGAAGCAGGTCTAAGGACGGGCAATAAATATTCGCCTTATCCCGAGGAAATGAATAGACATTTAACTGGTGTGTTAACTGATTTGAATTTTGCTCCCACCATAAATAATAAGCATAATCTTTTAAAAGAAAATGTAGATGAAAATAAGATATTCGTGACCGGTAATACAGTTATTGATGCTATCCAAGAGATTGTAAAAGAAAATTATAAATTTGATAATGAAAAGTTAAAAGATGTAGATTTTGATAATAATAAGGTAATACTTTTGACTGCCCACCGGAGAGAAAATTTGGGGGAAGGACTGACTGGAATTTTTAAGGCCGTTAATGATATTATAAAAAGTAACCGGGATGCTGAAGTAGTCTTTCCCGTTCATTTAAATCCGAAAGTTAGAAAAACAGCCTATAAACATCTAGGGGATAACAAAAAGGTTCATCTAATTGAACCTCTAGGTTATCTGGAATTTGCAAACTTGATGAATAAATCATACTTAATTATGACTGATTCGGGCGGCATCCAGGAAGAGGCACCTGGACTGGGCAAACCGGTTTTAGTTTTACGTGATACGACGGAAAGGCAGGAAGCAATTCAGGCCGGTACAGTAAAAAAAGTAGGGGTAAATAGAGAAAAAATATTTAAAGAAGCAGATTTATTATTGAATAATAAGCAAGAGTATCTAAAAATGGCTGAAGCAATTAACCCTTATGGTGATGGCAAGGCAGTGGCCAGAATTATCGACTACATCTTATTTCACTACAAAATAAAGGGGGTAAAACCTGAGCCTTTTCAGGTTGATTAATATGGTTAATAATGATGATTTTTCAAAAGATAGAGAGGCAATGGTAAAAAAACAGCTTATTCGAAGGGGTATTGAAGACAAGCTGGTATTAGATGCATTCAGAATGGTACCACGTGAAAAGTTCGTACCTGACCATGTCAAAGAATACTCTTACCATGATGGTCCCCTTCCGATTGGAGAAGATCAAACCATAAGTCAACCCTATATAGTAGCAGAAATGGTCGAGGCTTTAGAACTTAATAGAGACAGTATTGTACTGGAAATCGGGACTGGTTCTGGCTATGAAGCAGCAATCTTGGCAGAAGTAGCCAAACATGTTTATACAGTCGAAAGAATCCAAAGTCTTGCCGATAAAGCAAAGAAAAAACTAGATGAACTGGACTATGAGAATATCACAATTGAGGTCGGGGATGGAAGTTTAGGTTGGCCCTCTGGTGATAAAGTTTTTGATGGTATAGTTGTAAGCGCGGGAGCACCTTCCATACCGAACAGTTATAAGAACCAGCTAAAGACAGGTGGTTATCTTGTAATTCCGGTGGGAAGCCGTGCCCTGCAGAATCTATATAAAGTTAGAAAAAACCAAAATGGAAAAATGGAAAAACAGAGTTTAGGTCATGTAAGGTTTGTACCCTTACTGGGGGAACAGGCCTGGTAAAGGAGGTAATCGATTTGGCAGAAAATATCAAAGCAAAAGTCCTACAAAATTCAGTAATGGTAAGTGGACATCCCAGAAGTGGGACATCAATTACTTGCCAGCTTGTTGAAAGTGCTGGAGTACATTTTCCTTCTGATTATGAAGGTGATGAATATAATGTGTCCGGCTACTATGAACTAGAGATCAGTAAAGATTTATCAAAGAAACTTATAGAAAAAGCAATGACAATTAAAAACACCATTAAGATGAATCAGGTAATAGAAAAGTTAAATGAAAACGAGGGTCTCTCTGGTTTAAAACTGGTAAGAGTACCCGCAATCTTTTTTTACAGACATGTGGCAGACAATCTCAAGGCAGTCTTTATCTTTAGAAATCCGGCTGATGTAAAGGCAAGTATGCTAAGAAGGGGGATTTCAAGTTTTGAACCTGATTGGTTTGCTAATAATAATGCTCTAATTGCTGCCCATGAGAACATCGAAGACAGTATTTTAATAAGCTATGAAACATTGCTATCAGATAAAGAAAAGGTAAAAGCATTGTTCAACAAAATTGATTTAGAAGTTGATGTTTCTCTAATTAAAACAGGCCAGAGATCTCAGAAACACAGTGATATCGTTTTGGAGGATAAGGAAATCAAGCTGTATGAAAGGCTAAAAGAGTTAGAAGCCAAAAACTTTTAAAAGGAGCTGATAGAATGGATATTTATCAATTTGCGATTAATTTTGAGCAGGAAAACCGTGAATATTATGAAGAATTAGCTGAGAGAAGTGCGAGTGAAAGAATAAAAAATGTCTTTTTAGAGTTGGCTTCAGAAGAAGCTAAACATGAAAGGATTGTAAAACAGTTAAGAGATAAAGAAAATGTGGAAGACTTAGAATTTGATATCATACCAAAGGTTAATAAGGTTTTTGAAGAGATTAAGGCTGATATGCCGGACAGTGTAATGCCAAAAGATCAGGTAGATGTCTACAAGAAGGCACTTAATATGGAAGAAAAAAGTAAAGACTTTTATGCAGAAAAAGCAGAAGAAGTTGAAGGTGAAAAAGCTAAATCAGTTTTGGAAAGACTGGCCAAAGAAGAGGAAAAACATGAGAATATTGTTAGAAGTATTATAGAATTAGTCAATAGGCCTAATACATGGCTTGAAGATGCTGAATGGTACCACTTAGAAGACTATTAATATAATATCAATTAAGAAGCAACTGTAATCAAAAAAACAGTTGCTTCTTCTGTCTAATAATATTGCAAATCAAGTAGAATTGAGGAGGGTTAAAAGAGATGGACTTTAATATTTTGATTGGTGGAGAAGCCGGTCAGGGATTAAAAACGGTGGATAATATTTTAGGTAAGATATTATTCAGAGAAGGATTTAATATCTTTTCCTCAAAGGACTTCATGTCCAGAATCAGGGGCGGTCATAACTTCATGCAGCTTAGAATTAGTGATGAAAAACTTTACGGCCCTGATAATGACTTAGATTTATTAATTGCCCTTAATAAAGAATCTGTGGATATTCATAGAGAGCAGTTAAAAGATGACGGTATCATCTTAATTGAAGGAGACGAGGAAGTGATCGACGGCCGTACAATCCTGGTACCTGCTTCTGTAATTGCCAATGATATCAATCCAAAGGGTATTAATACAGTATTTGTAGGTGCCGCTTTAAAGATAATGGATTTAGATTTAGACAAAGCCAAGCAAGTAGTAAAAGAATATTTTGATGAAGATCTAGTAGAGGATAATATCAAACTGTTAGAAAGAGGCTATAAGGCGGTTGACCCCGTTTATGATAACTTAAAAGAAAATGTAAGTGATAAAAGCGAAGAGGTATTTATAGATGGCAACTCTGCTTTAGGTTATGGTGCGTTAACAGGTGGATTAAGGTTTTACTCAGCTTATCCGATGTCACCTTCTACCGGAATCATGAACTTTTTAGCCGGGCAGCAGAAAAATTTCGATATAGTTGTTGAACAGGCCGAAGATGAGCTGGCTGCCTTGAATATGGCTTTAGGGGGTTCCTACAGTGGCATTAGATCAATGAGCGGAACTTCCGGCGGTGGACTCGCTCTAATGAATGAAGCGATTGGTTTAGCGGGAATTACTGAAACCCCTGTTGTTGTGGCAGATGTACAGAGACCCGGTCCGGCCACTGGACTACCAACCCGAACCGGTCAGGGAGACCTACTCTTTGCCATTAATTCAGCTCAGGATGAGTTTCCCTTAATGGTAATTGCCCCCCGTGATCAAAAAGACCTATTCTATAACGGCTTTAGGGCGTTAAATATAGCAGATAAATATCAAATTCCGGTAATAATATTAAGTGATCAGTTCAATGCTGATTCAAGTAAGAATATCGAGGAATTTAACTTCGATTCCTTAACAATAAATAGGCATTTAATTTCAGAAGATGACCCGGCTGCAAAAGACTATAAGAGATACAAATTTACCGAAGATGGTATCTCACCGCGGGCGTATCCCGGCCAGTTAAAAGGAGAAACGGTCTTAGTAGACAGTGACGAACATGATGAAGAAGGTCATATTGTTGAAGATGGTGAAACAAGGACCAAAATGGTAGATAAAAGGGCCCGTAAGTTAGATAAATTAATCCAGGAGGACTTACAGGAACCGGAATATTTCGGAGATGAAGATATTGATTATCTTCTCTTAACCTGGGGGTCAAGCTATGGGCCGACCAGAGAAGCCTACCAACTTCTTAAAGAAGACGGTATAAAAGTTGGTCTTTTAAGCTTTAATGATGTATGGCCTTTACCCAAGGAACAGTTAGAAGACCTGGCCTGTGATGGTGTTGATTTGATAACGGTTGAACTTAATTCAACTGCCCAATTTGGTACTTTAATAGCTTCAGAAACACTACTTGATGTTAAACAGAGTATTTTAAAATACGACGGTAGACCCTTTACCGGTAAAGAAATATATAATAGATTCTTAGATGAGGTGATCGATAATGGCTAATAATAAAGAGTTTGGTATTTCTTCCGAAACAGCCTGGTGTCCCGGCTGTGGGAACTTTCCACTCCGCAAGGCTTTATCAGCTGCTTTAGAAGAAATGGAATTAGGTGCCGACCAGGTGGCGATGTTTACAGGCATCGGTCAGGCGGCAAAAATGCCTCATTATATCAACTTAAATGGTTTTAATGGATTACACGGCCGTTCTTTCCCACCGGCAACCGGTGCGCGAGTAGGCAACCATAAGCTGAAAATAATTGTCGAATCAGGGGATGGTTGTTCTTATGGTGAAGGTGGTAACCACATACTTCACAATATCAGAAGAAATCCTGATGTAACACATTTAGTTCACAATAATCAGGTTTATGGACTTACCAAAGGACAGGCCTCACCCACCACCGAAGAATACATGCAAACCGGGATTCAGGTTGAAGGTACGACCGCTAAGCCCTTTAAGCCTGTAAAGTTTGCCGTAGGGATGGGAGCTAGTTTTGTAGCGAGAAGTTTTGTAGGAGACCAAGATCATCTTAAAGAAATGATCCAAGCGGCTATGAATCACAGAGGGTATGCTTTAATTGATATCTTACAACCCTGTGTTTCATTTAATAAGATAAACACCTATCAATGGTATTCCAAAAGGGTATATAAATTAGATAATAACTATGACCCGGAAGATATCGATCAGGCCTTTAAAAAGGCAAGAGAATGGGGAGATAATATACCAATTGGTATTATCTATAAAAACGAGCAAAAGATCTTTAGAGACAGATTACTCTTAGATGATGATAAACCCCTCGTCGAAAAAGACTTTGATCCCCAAGATGCTAAAAAGATAATCGATAACTTTAAATAAAAATCATAAAAGAGGGGGAGCTACCCCCTCTTTTATTATAAAGGTGATAAAAATGGATGCTAAAGAAAGAAGAGAAAAGTTAATTAATAAATTAATAGATGAAAATGAGCCGGTGACAGGTGCAAATCTGGCTGATTTTTTTGGTGTGACAAGACAGGTAATTGTTCAAGATATCGCACTTTTAAGGGCCCAAGGGTATGATATATTAGCTACATCACAGGGTTATATCTTGAAAAATAATATGGGAGTTAAAACATATAGTAGAACAATTGCCTGTAAACATGACATGGGTAATGTAAAAGAAGAACTGATGATCATTGTCAAACATGGAGCTAAAATTAAAGATGTCAAGGTTGAACATCCCATATATGGAGAAATTTCAGGCATGCTCATGTTGCAGACTTCCCAGGATGTCGAGAACTTTTTAAATAACACCGAAAAATTTGAGGCTTCCCTTTTATCTTCTTTAACAGACGGTGTTCATCTTCATACAATTGAAGCGATGAATGAAGATGTTTTAGATGAAATTGTCAAAGAATTGAAAGAAAAAGGTTTTTTATTAGAAGAGGATCTATAATTTTTTTTGAAAAGGGTGTATATACACTTGACTAATCAGCTGCTGTAAATTATAATTTACTGGAAAGGAGTGGTAATGTGAATAAGGAGAAATTGAATAAAAAGAGGCTTTTTTGGATTATCTGGTTGATAGTTTTACTTCTATCAGCATATTTTGTTCCCTTTGTATTACTTCGTGATATCAATCAGATTGAAGCTTCTTTTCTTTACTGGACTATTTTTGCAGTTTTAGCTATCTTTTCTACAATCAAAATAACGACTTATTGGAGTGATTAATTAATGAATACGTTTTATGTATATTTAGCAGTAATAATATATGTATTAATAGGTTTTTATATAGCATACAAAGCCCGCCAGGGTATGAAACAAGGGGTAATTGAATACTTTTTAGATAATAGATCAACCAGTGGGATAGTATCTGCCTTATCATATAGTGCCACCACTTACAGTGCCTTTATGATGATTGGACTGGCTGGATTTACTTATTCAGGTGGTGTGGGAGCTTTAGGCTTTGAGTTAATCTATTTAGCCGGGCTTTCCTTAGTTGCATTTTTTGGTCCGAGGTTTTGGTTAGTAGGCAAAAAATATGGATATGTAACTCCCTATGAAATGTTGGGAGATAGGTTTCAAAATAAATGGATTGCCATTATTTCGGCCGGTGCTGCCTGTGTCTTTTTGATTCCTTACCTTTCTGTTCAATTAATGGGTATCGGTTATCTCCTAGAAGGTTTATCGGGAGGTAGTATTCCGTTTTTAGTAGGTGTCTTGATAGCGGCAGTTTTAGCAATATCATGGGCCATCATTGCAGGTATGCGTTCGGTTACCTGGACCGACTCCTTACAGTCTTTGATAATGATAGTAGTTAGTGTTTTAATCCTTTTTTATGTTGTATATACTCAACTGGGTGGATTTTTATCGTTTTTCAACCAGCTGGAAACAGAGTATGCTAACTTTCTCTCAGTACCAGGTCCGGGCTTTTTTAAATTCCAGACCTTTTTGGGTCTGACATTACCCTGGTTTTTCTTCTCTATTTCCAATCCACAGGTGAGCCAGAGATTATTTATACCCAATTCTTTAAAGGCAATGAAGACTATGATTAAAGGTTTCCTCATCTTTGGTCTCATTTATACTTTAGTATCTGTTTTATGGGGATTTAGTGCCAAACTATTACTGCCTGGTTTAGAACAGGCTGACCTGGCAACTCCTACCCTGCTTGGTTCCGAACATGTACCGATGTTATTGGGTTTAATAGCAATGATCGGTATTACCGCGGCCGCAATTTCGACGGTAGACTCTATCATGCTGACTTTATCATCCTTGATTGTAAGGGATTTAATGCAGTCGCGTGACGAATATTCGGATAAGAAACAGCTTAGAATCGGTAAAGCAGTAATCTTTGTCATTGCATTGATAGGTATCATTTTTGCTGCTCAACAGCTGGATCTAATTGCCACTTTATCAGTAGCTTCCTCAGTTGGTCTTATGGTAGTAGTACCCACCATCTTTGGGGCTTTCTTTTGGAAAAATGCTACTGCAGCCGGTTCTCTAGCAAGTATAATTATAGGTGCTGTTGTAGCTCTTTATTTACAGTTCGCCGGTCTTAACCCTCTGGGCATTCACCCTGGTGTTTGGACCTTTATCATAACTGTTGTAACATTTATCCTGGTCAGTCTCTTTACTAAAGCCCCAGAAGAGAAAGCAGAGGAATTCATGGGTTATCTAGACCAGGAGTTAGCAGATAAAAACATTCTTTAAAAAGAGGTAATCACGGCTATTTGTTAAATATTATAAATATATGAAACCATTTATTTGAGGAGAGGAGTAGTCAATGCAATATAAAGATGTGAGCCGTGATTTGGAAAAGAAAACTAATCTATTAGTGGACTCAACCATGAAATGTGTTTATGGTGATAAGCTGAAAGATATTAAAGATAGCGATAAAGAAGAAAAAAGTATTAAGGATATAGAATATATCATTAACTACCTATCAGAGGCAGCTTATTTTAATAATAAAGGACTCTTTAAAGATTTCTCGCTCTGGTTAAACAGCTTATTTAACAACATCGACCTAGGGGAAGAAGTATTTAAATCTACATATAAATGTATAATAAAACAAATAGAGCATGAGTTTGATGAAAAGGTTAGTAATTATCTAAATAATATAATAAGAGAATCTATGCAGGAAGCAGTAAATAATAAAGAAGAGATTGCATCTTTTATTAAAAAAGACAATCCCCATCAGGAATATGCGAAAAGATACTTAGACTTACTTTTAGAACATAAAAAGGAAGAAGCTAGTAAGCTAATAACTGATGAAGCTCTAGATGAGATGAGTATTGCTGATATTTATTTAAATATATTTCAACCAGTCCAAAAAGAAGTGGGGAGACTTTGGCATGCTAACGAAGTCTCAGTTGCACAGGAACATTATATTAGCAGTGTAATACAGCTAATAATGTCCCAGTTGTACCCCCACTTTTTATCTATTGGGGGTAAAAAAGGCAGTGTTGTAACCACTGCTGTCGGAAATGAACTACATGAAATTGGGATAAGGATGATCGCAGATTTATTAGAGGTTGACGGATATGATACAATACACTTAGGAGCAAATACTCCCAATACCGGTATCATTCAAACCTTAAAGACTAATAAAACAAAACTCCTCGGGGTCTCGGTTACTCTCCCTCTCCACCTCAAAGAACTTGATAAGTTAATTACTATGATTAGAGATGAACGCGAATTAAATAATTTAAAGATTATGATCGGGGGCTATGCTTTTAATAGAAATCCGGAATTGGTTAATGAATTTGATGTAGATGAATACAGTAAAGATGCTCAAGATGCTGTAAAAAAAGCTAATATTTTAACGGGAGTGGTGAACTGATGGGTTTTGTTGTACTTACCTCCCCCGAATTGAAGATAAAAAGGATCTTATATAACGACACTTCTTTTTCTTTTTTAAAAGAAGATAGGATCTTAACTTCTTTTGTCAATAAGAATGAGCGTTCTAAACTGCTGGACTTTGTGCATAAAATCCAGGCTGATAAGGCAGAGTTCGGCTATGAGATCCACTTACAAACTAAAGAAGATAGTATTTTATATAATTTTTCCGGTATTAAAGCAGAAAATGATTCAATACTCATTTTAGCTTCTCGGTTTAAAGAGGAAATAATAAACCAGTATGACCACTTCATGAAGGTAAATAATCAATATATAAATAAGATTAGAAGGTTAAGGTTACTGAAAAATCAGATTAAGTCTGATAATGAGGTGGTAATAAGCGGTGACAGCTCTGATATATATAACCAGATTAGCCAAATCAATAACGAACTTATGGAAGTGCAGAGAGAACTGACCAAAACAAATAAAGAGTTAAAATGGCAGAAAGAAAGGTATTTTGCCACCCTTAAAAGTATCGGTGAAGGGGTCATTGCTTTAAATGAGGATAAAAAGATTCAATTCATCAATGAAGCAGCCCAAGCTATATTGGGTATAAGGGATAATATAAAAGGTGATTATCTACAAGCACAGGATATTAAGTTTCTAGACCAAAATGAAAATGATATATTAGAGACCATAATTGAGCGGGTATGTAAAACTGGAGCTTTAATAAAAAAAGAAGACCTCCTTATGAAAACAAAAGTAAAGGAAGTTCCTATTGATTTAACAGTTTCTCCGATTAAAATAAATGAAGAAGAGTTGTTAGGTATAGTAATTGTAATAACTGACATAACCTTAAAGAAGAAACATGAAGAAAAGTTAAGAAAGTTGGCGGTGACCGACCGTTTAACCAATATTATGAACCGCCGGATGGGAATAAAATATTTAGAAAAACAAATTGAAAGGGTAAAAAGAGAAGATTTCCCTTTAACTGTTTGTTTTATTGATGTCAATGGTTTGAAAAAGATAAATGATAATTACGGTCACATAGAAGGTGACCATCTTTTAAAAAAAGTGGCCGAAATTTTGGACCAGAATGTAAGAAGCTCAGATGTAGTTGCTAGAATTGGGGGAGATGAATTTTTGATCATCTTTTCTAATAATACGATCTCAGAAGTGCAAGAAGTTTGGGATAGGATTGAAGAGGAAGTTAAAAAATGGAATAAAAATATAGAAAAACCATACGAAATTAGTTTAAGCCACGGCTTTGCTCAAAAGATAAAAGACGATGGTTTAAGTCTCGATGATCTAATAGATAAAGCAGATCAAAAGATGTATAAGGACAAAAAACAGTATTATAGTAATAAAGAATAATAGTTTGGGGGGATTTTAGTATGAGAAACAAACAATATATAGTATTTTTGATTTTAATAATATTATTTAGCTTTTCTTTGGTAGGACAGGCTGTTGATACAGCTGTTACAATTGTGCCTCAAAAACAGTTTGTAAAGGCAGTAGCTGAAGATAAGAGTGATGTTACCGTAATGATACCACCCGGTTATAGCCCCGGCAATTATGCCCCCCGTCCTTCTGAACTGACAAAATTTTCTGAAGCCAAGATATATTTTTCAATGGGGGTACCCGCCGATGTACAAAATATCTTACCGAAAGTAAATCAGTTTAATGCTGATATAAAGATTATAAAATTAGCGGATTTGGTGGGTGAAAAGTATGAAAACCGTACTTTTCCCAATGGAAGTCGCGATCCCCATATCTGGTTATCACCCAAAAGGGTTATCTATATGGTTAAAATAATCAGGGATGAACTAATTAAACTGGATCCTGACAATGAAGAATTTTATCGAAACAATGCGGAAGAATATATTGAAAAAATAAGATCAACAGATCAAAAGATAAGGGATATTATTGAGAAAAAAGACAATAATTATATGCTGGTTTACCATCCTTCCTTTGGATATTATGCGGAAGAATACGGACTTAAAATGGTTTCAATCGAAGAGGGTGGCAAAGAGGCAACTGCCAAACACTTACAGGAGATTATAGATTTTGCCAAAGAAAATGGGATTAATAAAATATTTTATCAGGCAGAGATTGACAGCCGTCAAACAGAGGCAATAGCGGAAGAGATAGATGCCGAGCTTATTAAACTAGATCCCTTGGCAGAAGACTATTTAACCAACCTTATTGAAATGGCTAAAAAGATCAGTGGAGTTGAATAAGTATGGAAGACGAAAAGGTAATAGAAGTAAAAGATTTATATTTATCATATAATGAGGTTAATGTATTAGAAAATGTGCAGTTAACAGTCTATAATGGGCAGTTTTTAGCTATAATTGGCCCCAATGGGGGAGGCAAGACAACCCTTCTCAAAATAATATTGGGTCTGATTGAACCTGATAGCGGTGAGGTTAAAATTAAAGGACATGATATTAAAAAAGGACGTAAACTTGTCGGTTATGTCCCCCAGATTTCGGACTTCGATAAAAACTTTCCCATAAATGTCCAGGATGTGATCCTGATGGGCCGGATCACCGACCAAAAAGGGTTATTCTTTAATTATAGTGAAGAAGATAAAAAAATAGCGGAAGAGATAATGCACGATTTAGATATCTATAATATTAAAGACCGCCAGATCGGAAGATTATCTGGAGGGCAACTACAGAGGGTTTTAATCGGTCGGGCTCTGGCAGCTGAACCAGAGATCCTGCTTTTAGATGAGCCCACGGCCAGTCTCGATGCAGAGGCGAGGTCAAATATATATAGTATTTTAAGAGAGATTAATAAAGAGATTACAATTATTGTAGTTACGCACGACATTTCAGCTATCTCATCTCACTTTGATAGTGTAGCCTGTTTAAACAGGAATCTACATTACCATGGTGATAAGAATATTACTAAAGAAGATCTAGATCAAGTTTATGGTTGTCCGGTTGAACTTATTGCCCATGGAGTTCCCCATAGGGTATTAGCAGACCATGAAGGGGATGATCATAATGATTGAAGCAGTTTTGAAGTATAATTTCCTACAAAACGCGGTTTACTCAGCTTTGATGGCCAGTGTGGTTTGTGGGATTATTGGTACCATAATAATTGAAAAAAATCTCGTGATGATGAGTGGAGGGATAGCACATACCTCATTTGGTGGGGTTGGCTTGGGTTATTATCTTAATATTGAGCCCATCTTTGGGGCCTTATTTTTTGCCCTTTTATCCTCGGTAATCATTGTCAGGATTAGAAAAAGGACCGAAGTTCATTCTGATACCTTAATTGGTATCATGTGGGCAATGGGTATGTCTTTAGGGATAATGTTTATTTCCTTTATGCAGGGTTATCCACCCGATATGTCTTCTTATTTATTTGGAGATATTTTGACTGTGACCGATATGGATATAAATATAATGCTGATTCTAGTTATCGTGGTGGTGGCTGCTATCACAGCCTTATTTAACCAGTGGAAATCTTATCTTTTTGACGAGGAATTTTCTTATGTGAGAGGGATTAATACAGAATTTTATGAGTACTTTCTTTTTATTTTAATTGCCCTAACAGTTATTGTCTTAATTAGGGTAACCGGTATAATCTTAATAATCGCCTTATTAACTGCCCCACCGGCTATGGCCAAACTTTTCACCTATGATTTTAAAAAGATAATTTATTTAGCAATTGGTTTTGGAGTAATTTTTACAATGACCGGACTCTGGCTATCCTATATGCTAAATATTCCTTCGGGAGCAACAATTATTCTTCTAATTGGGGTTACTTACTTTATCATGGCTTCTATAACGCAGAGATTTAATGTAGGCAGCTGATCAAGCACTTTCTGATTTATTTATTTCATCTGATTTAACTAGGGCATATTTGGTGGCAAATGAGCCGAATATTTCTGTCAGGGCAGCTGTGAACAATAGAATATTAAAGATCAACTGACCAATGTTGGCCTGGGTAAATTCCTGCTGGACGGTGTAGGCTAAAGCAATTGCCACACCACTCTGCGGGAGGAGGCCCAGCCCTACATATTTTTTTATGTTTTCAGAAGCATTGGAAAGAATACCGCCTAAAGAAGCGCCCCCTATTTTTCCCACCGCTCTCGTAGCAGTATAGACCGAAGCTAATATGATAAAGGGCATATCAATACCCGAGAACCTGATTTCAGTACCTGCTAAAATAAAGAACATCGCATATAAAGGTATGGTAAGTGTTTCTACATAGTCGGCTATATTTAAGTTCTTGCTGGCAAAGTTTCTGTAGGCAAAACCGATGGCCATATTGGTAATTAGAGGCGATAAATTCAAGAGGGTAGCCGCGGCCAGCCCACTTACTAAGGTTGCGATCAGGGTAAGAACTTTTTTAGTTTTATCTTCATATTTTTCCTGTAATTTTACCGAGACATATCCGATTAATATCCCCGCTATAACAGAACCTGCCACTTCTATGAGAGGGACGAGTATCATGTGGTTTATGCTTAGACTTGCTCCCCCACTGTACTGATTATATGCTATAGGATTAACTATACTAAATAAAATTAAGGCCAGAGCGTCATCTAATCCCACTACGGCCATGATCATTGAGGTCACTGGACCCTCTGCATTATATTCTCTTATTACCATGACTGTAGCAGCGGGAGCGGTAGCGGAAGCAATCGCCCCTAAAAGCAGGGCAATATATAGGTCGTAGCCGATTAGAAGCACACCTATAAATACCATAAAAAAGGCCCCTAAACCCTGGATTAACACTATAAAGGTGATACTCTTACCTAATTTCTTGAAAAGTTTAAGTGATAATTCACTACCAATTGTAAAGGCGATAAAGCCAAGGGCCAGGGTTGTTACATACTCAAAACTGTTTATTATATAGGCATACCAGACTTTATATTCCAATTTTAAAAATGGAATTGCATTTATTACCTCGATACTAAGCAGGATACCTAAAAAGACATAACCTACTACAATGGGGATATTATACCGTTTGGCAAAAATAACAATAAGAAGAGCGGCTAGAACAAAAAAGGCTATTAGATAAAGTTCTTTATCACTAACCTGATGTTCTATAAACCACTCTTCATATTTATAAATTTGAGATAACATCTCTGTATCCATAATTATACCTTCTTTATACGTAAAATTAGATTAAGAGAATCTTTTTAATAATCACATTCTCCCTCAGTACATAATAGATAATATAATAAGTCTCCTCGGGAGATATAGCCCCTTAAGTATCCTTCATCATTTGTAACAAATAGATAAGATTCCTTGTTATTTAACATGATGTCAGCAATCTTATCCATGTTATCTCTTTCCAGGACCGTATCTGTATTTGTAATCATATACTCTTCGACTTTTCTATACTTTATATCACTTAAGTTCTCGGCGGCCTGATTTCTATCATATAAGATTCGCTGACTATTGATAAAACCGTATTGTTCGGGGATAATATTTTTTAATATATTTTTACTATAAATAGTACCGACAAAATGGTTTTCTTCATCTACAACCGGTAAGATAGGCATTTCGGTTTTATGCATATAAACTATCGCATCTTCAACGGTATCTTCATATGAGACTGAATTTAAGGACCTCATCATATAATTTTTTACAATAGCCATATTTAGACCTCCATTTCCTCTATGAGAATATTATCAACACTTTTTTCTATTTCTTCTCTATTGTGAAGAAATACTGTCTTATGTTCAGCAATATCTAAGGCAGCTGCAGCGGCATATCTATTGGCCTCAAGAAAATCAAAACCATTTTGATAGATAAAATCAAAGAAAGCCGCATTATAGGCATCGCCAGCCCCCAGTAAGTTTCTAATACAGTATTCGCGGGGTGAAAGCATATAGATAGTACCATCATTATCAAAGAGTAATCTATTAGTGTGGAAGGGCATTATTACATATTGGGCCCCTTCTTTCTGCAGTTCTCTGCCCATCTTTATATAGTCATCTAGTTCTTCTACCTTGACGTCCAATATTTTATGGGTATGTTTAAAGTAGGGAACGACAAATTTTGGTTCTGCTTTTAGAGCCCTATTTAGGGCTTCTCCACTGGCTTTAAGATAGACATCTTTATCGAGTTCGTTACATATTTCTACTAGTTCCTGATAGATATCAAAACTTACTCCGGCTGGAATTGAACCCGCGATCATTACTAAGTCACTTTCCCGGATACTCCTTTTAAAGCGTTTTTTCAATTCCTTTACACTTCTTTCACTTACTGAATAAGTATAGTCGTTATACAGGGTGTTACTGGGCGGATTTTGTGCAATTATCTTTATATTGTTTCTCATTTCTTGTGAGGTGTACACATAGTTTGTAGTAACCTGAAAATCCTGTACCATCTTTTCGAAGAAAAGTCCCTGTTTACCACCTATAAAACCGATGTTCTGTACATCCGAATAACCCAAGTTTTTTAAATTAATAGCTGCTATTAATCCTTTTCCTCCGGGATAGACTTTTAAATTTTCATCGTCATAAATATATTGATCTTTCATTGGTTTATGTTCATCGATGAAATATTCTCTATCAATGGAGGGATTTAAAGTTACAGTAGTTATCAATAATATCACCTCTGCCTTATATTCATTATTATTATATTTCTATAAATAAGTCCTATTTCCTTTTATTTAAATAATTGAGAACAATGATATTTAAAATAATAGGATTAACTCTGAATTTTAATCGGTCAATTTTTAAAAAAATTAAGTAATTTTATCAATAAAATCGAAGGAATTAGAGAAAAATTAACGAAGTTATATTGATGGAAGCTGTAAAAATATTCAAAATTGTATACAACAACAAGAGGAGGGATAATTACTTGCATAAATACCTATATATGGTATAATTATAAAAATTCATAAGAAGAAAGGAGTAGTGAGTAGAGAGAATGGAATATAGTTTGCCTAATTTTACTTGGTTTTGGCTATTGGCACCGAATTTATTGATTGTTTTACTGTCACTCTTGCGTTTACTTAGAAGAGGGGGTGACAGTTAATGGATCCTGTATTGGTTACTTTTTCTATTTATATAGGCGGTATGCTTTTGATAGGCTATTATTACTATCGTCAGAATGAAAACATTTCTGATTACTTTTTAGGCGGCCGGACCTTAAATCCCTTTGTTACTGCCTTAAGTGCACAGGCCAGTGATATGAGCGGCTGGCTTTTAATGGGGTTTCCCGGTGCAATTTATGCGGGCGGTTTTAACGGAATGTGGATTGGGATCGGTCTGGCAATAGGTACCTACCTTAATTGGCAGTTTACTGCTCAGAGATTGAGAAGGTATACGGAGATAGTAGATTCGATAACAATTGCCGATTATTTTGAAAACAGGTTTAAAGATAATAGTAGAGCTTTAAGAATAGTAACCGCTTTGGCTATTTTAATATTTTTTACTATTTATGTTTCTTCCGGATTGGTCGCCGGTGGACTACTTTTTGAAAATATTTTAGGCGTTAATTATAGCTTGGCTGTAATTCTGGCCGTTATAATTATAGGTCTTTATACATTTTTAGGAGGATTTTTAGCGGTTAGCTGGACTGACTTTGTACAGGGTTCATTAATGGTTTTGGCCTTATTAATCGTTCCGATTGCATTAATATCAATTAGGGGTGGATTATCGGAAGTCTGGGGTCAAATTGCCAGTATTAACCCGGACTTATTACATGCCGGCAAGATTGTCTCTTATGAGTTTGGTTCAGAAGCACAGTGGATAACAACCTCAGAGAATATGAGCTTTATCTCTCTCATCTCTTTATTGGGATGGGGTTTGGGATACTTTGGGATGCCCCATATTTTGGTTAGGTTTATGGGGATTAAATCAGCGAAGCAGATTCCAATATCCCAGTTTGTGGGAGTAACCTGGGTTGTTGTCAGTTTAATTGGCGCTGTCTTTGTCGGAATTTTAGGTATTATTGCTGCACCCGAGGCTTTAGAAAATACAGAAACCGTCTTTTTAGTACTTTTACAAAAACTATTTAACCCCTGGGTAGCAGGTGTGTTTTTGGCTGCGGTCCTGGCTGCTATAATGAGTACGATAGATTCACAGCTATTAGTTTCATCCAGTGCCCTGGCCGAAGACTTTTATAAATCACTTTTCAGGCCGGGCGCCAGCCAGAAAGAGCTGCTCTGGGTGAGTAGACTGGCCGTATTGTTTATCACCGTAATAGCCCTATTTTTTGCCCTATCGGGTGGAACAATTCTTGATATAGTTGCCTATGCCTGGGCTGGTTTAGGAGCATCTTTCGGTCCGGCCATCTTATTTAGCCTGTTCTGGAAGAAGACCACCCGGGACGGGGTATTAGGCGGAATTATTACAGGTGGTGTGGTAGTGATAATTTGGAAGAACTTTTTTGCCTATACCGGACTTTATGAAATAATACCCGGCTTTTTCCTATCGGCCCTGGTCATTTATGTAATAAGTTACTTCGGCCCAGATCCATTACCGGAGGTAGTAGATGAATTTGAAAGAGCCATGAAGCCCTTAATTAATGAATAGATAAGCGAGGGGGAGTCAAATGCGAATTAAGGAGCATCCAATCTTAGATTTTGATAGAAAAGAAGAGATAACATTTACCTATAATGGAAAAGAAATTAAAGCATATGAAGGAGAAACTATTGCAGCCGCTCTTTATGCAGCTGGCATTAGAGTGCTTAAAACAAGCAGTAAGTATGAAAGACCGCGCGGCTTATTCTGCGCAATTGGGAACTGTTCTTCCTGTCATATGGTAGTAGATGGGACACCCAATGTAAAAACATGTATAACAAAAGTTAAAGAAGGTATGGTAGTTGAACAAGAGGTCGGAAAAGGTGATGTAAGTGATTAAAACTGATGTTTTAGTAATTGGAGGGGGACCCGCCGGTATGACAGCTGCTTTAAAAGCAGCTCAAAAGGGGGCCTCAGTCATTATTGTAGAAAAATACCACGAACTGGGAGGACAGCTGATAAAACAGACCCACCGTTTTTTCGGTTCCAAAGAAGAACAGGCCGGCATTAGAGGTATTGTCATTGCAGATGAATTAACTGAAAAGATTAAAAGTAATGATAAGATTAAAGTTTTAACAGAAGCAACCGCCCAGGGATATTATGAAGATAAAGTAATTACTGTTTCTTATCAGGAACAGTTTCAAAAGATCAAACCGAAAAAAGTAATTATTGCAACCGGGGCTTCGGAAAAGATGTTAGCCTTTGAGAACAATGACCTGCCCGGTGTATATGGGGCAGGTGCTGTCCAGACCCTGATGAATCTCTACGGAATTCTACCGGGTGAAAAAGTTGTGATGGTAGGGGCCGGTAATATCGGTTTGATCGTAAGTTATCAACTACTGCAGGCCGGAGTTAAAGTGGCCGCAGTAATAGAGGCCGCCCCTAAAATCGGCGGTTATTTAGTGCATGCTTCCAAAATAAGGAGAGCGAAAGTTCCTATCTATACTAGCTATTCCATAAAAAGAGCCATCGGGGAAAAAGCGGTGGAAGCAGTTGAAATGGTCAAGATAGATGAGAACTGGAATATGGTCGAAGGATCTGAACAGATAATAGAAGCCGATACGGTCTGTCTGGCTGTGGGATTACGCCCGCTGACCGATCTATTGATACAGGCCGAATGTGAGATGGCCTATATCCCTGAATTGGGGGGCGATGTGCCGTTGAGAGATGAGAATCTTAAGACAACCAATGGACAGATCTTTGTAGCCGGTGATGCAGCCGGAATAGAAGAAGCTACGGCTGCCATGTTAGAAGGTGAATTAGCCGGTCTAAAAGCGGTTTCTGAAATTGGTTATACAGATCCCGATATATTTGAAGAACTCAATCGACTAAAAGAAGAACTAAAAAAATTAAGGAACGGCCCGGTTGGTAAAGTCATTCGAAAAGGGCTTAAAAAAGCGAGGGGAAAAGAAGATGCTGGAAAAAACAGGTATTCCCACATCCGAGGATATAGATAATATAAAACCAGATAAAGAGAGACTCAAAGAAGGTCCAGTGGCAGTTATTGAATGTTTCAAAGAGATCCCCTGTGATCCCTGCTTTTACAGCTGTCCCTTTGGGGCAATTAGAGAGTTTGAAGATATAAATGATAAACCGGAATTAATCACAGAGAAATGTACGGGCTGTGGAAACTGTATAGCAAGCTGTCCCGGGCTGGCAATTTTTGTGGTTGACTATAATAAAAAAACAGTTAGTTTACCGTATGAATTTTTACCACTGCCGGAGAAGGGTGAGTATGTAAAAGGCTTAGACCGGGGTGGTAAGGAAGTCTGTGAAGCAGAAGTAGTTAAGGTCAGGGATCCTAAAAAGAATGATAAAACAGCTGTCATCACAGTCAAAGTACCGGAAGAGTATTTAATGGAAGTAAGAAATATAGAAGTTGGTGATTTCAATGAATGATGATACTATTATTTGCCGCTGTGAAGATATTACCTTAAAAGAACTTAGAGATTTGATCAAGGAAGGCTATACAACTTTAGATGAAATTAAAAGGGCCCTGCGTTTGGGCATGGGGCCCTGCCGCGGTGATATCTGCCTGGAACTGGCCGCCCGCGAGATCTGTCGGCTGACAGATAAAACGATGGAAGATATAAAGATGCCCACCAATAGGCCGCCTCTTAAAGGTATAAAAATGGGCGAATTAGCAGGTGATGTCGATGAAAAATAAAGCAAATATTGTAATTATAGGTGGGGGAGTTATCGGGGCCGCTATCGCCTACAATCTGGCAGAAAAAGGGATGCAGGATATTGTTGTTTTAGAAAAAAACTATATAGCCAGCGGCTCAACCGGCAGCTGTGGGGCCGGGATCAGACAGCAGTGGGGTACAAAGATGAACTGTCTTTTATCCCGTAAAAGTATGGAGATATTTGAGAACATGAATGAAATCTTAAATACAAGAAGAGATATCGAGTTAAAACAGGGTGGATATCTACTTTTAGCCTATTCAAAAAAGGAATTAGACCAGTTTGAAGAAAATATTAAATTACAACATAAGTTTGATATTCCGTCCCGCCTGTTAACTGTTAAAGAAGCGAAAGAAATTGTACCACAGTTAAATACAACCGGTGTAAGCGGGGCTGCCTTCTGTCCGACCGATGGACATGCCAATCCCTTTCGTGTTAATCAGGCTTATGTGGAAGCTGCCGAAAGAGAAGGGGTAGAATTTTATACTTATACCAAAGCAGAAGATATAGTAGTTAAAAACGGCCAGATTAAAAAGGTAGTTACCGATAAAGGAGATATTGAAACAAACCGGGTTGTCAATGCAGCCGGTGGCTTTTCCAAAGAAGTCGGCAAGATGGCGGGCATTGATATTCCTACCAAATCTGAAAGACATGAGATTTTGGTAACCGAACAGGTCAATTCAATCTTAAAACCGATGGTCATGTCCTTTTCATATAATATTTACTGTCAGCAGACCCCGGATGGCAGTTTTGTGATGGGTTATGGAGATCCTGATGAACCGGCCAGTCATAATATCAGAGCCAGCTGGCAGTTTTTAGAGGAAATGTCGCGAAAAGCAACCTATTTACTGCCTTTTTTAAAGGATATTAGGGTTATCAGACAGTGGGCCGGACTATATAACGTGACACCGGATGCCCAGCCAATTTTAGATGAATCAGATGAGGTCCCAGGTTACTTCATGGCAGTCGGGTTCAGCGGACACGGCTTTATGATCGCACCGATGACCGGGATTTTGATGGCAGAAATGATTACTGGTGAGAAGTTAAGTATCGATATTGAACTTGATCTAGAAAGATTTGATCACGGACGATTAATATTAGAACCGTCAGTTGTTTAAAATTAATAGGAGGGATTTAAGTTGAGTGCAAATGATATTTTTAGTCTAAAAAGACCTACCAATGAACCAATTTTAAGTTATGAGCCAGGTAGTGAAGAAAAGATTGAACTAAAAACCAAACTAAAAGAGCTAAAGAATAATCCAGTTGAAATACCTCTCATTATTAATGGTAAAGAAGTAAAAACGGGGAAGACCAAGGAAATTAGGGCTCCCCATAACCATGATATAGTATTAGGTAAGTATCACATGGCAGGGAAAGAAGAAGTTAATCAGGCCATAGTGGCTTCTTTAGAGGCTAAAAAAGAATGGGAGAATACTTCCTGGGAAAAAAGAGCTTCCATCTTTTTAAAAGCAGCCTCTTTATTGGCCGGTCCCAAAAGAGCAGAGGTAAATGCGGCCACTATGCTCTGTCAGAGCAAAAATGTTTTCCAGGCCGAGATAGACTCAGCCTGTGAGTTAATTGACTTTTTACGCTTTAATTCATATTTTATGACCGAGATCTATCAAAACCAACCCAGTTCCACGGATGATATTTTAAATAGGATGGAGTATAGACCATTAGAAGGGTTTATCTTTGCAGTACCACCCTTTAACTTTACATCCATCGGTGGTAATCTACCGACCGCCCCCGCCCTAATGGGTAATACTGTTTTATGGAAGCCGGCTTCAACGGCCGTCTATTCTAACTACTTCTTTATGAAGTTACTGATGAGGGCAGGGCTACCGGCCGGAGTAATTAACTTTATCCCCGGTAAAGGATCTGAAATTGGCCCACTGGTTACTGAAAGACCTGAATTAGCCGGTATTCACTTTACAGGTTCAGTAAATACTTTAAACCAGATGTATAAAGAAGTGGGCTCTAATGTAGAGAAATATGATACCTATCCCAGAATTGTCGGTGAAACCGGTGGTAAAGACTTCATCTTTGCCCACCATTCGGCCGACAAGGATGAATTAATAACCGCACTTGTCAGGGGTGCCTTCGAATATCAGGGACAGAAATGTTCAGCTGCTTCCCGCTCCTATATACCCAATAACCTCTGGTCTGAACTTAAAGAGGAGTTAATCGAACAGACCGAAGGTTTAAAGATGGGACCAGTTGATGACTTCACTAACTTCATTAATGCCGTCATCGATGAAGCAGCCTTTGATAAGATCTCCGGCTATATCGACTATGCTAAAAAAGCTGATGATGCGGAAGTTATTGCCGGAGGTGGTTATGATAAATCGGATGGCTACTATATAGAACCAACTATTATCTTAACTGACAATCCGAAATTTAAAACCATGCGGGAAGAAATCTTTGGCCCGGTTTTAACCATCTATGTATATAATAAGGGGGATTTTACAGAGACACTTAAGCTTTGTGATAAGACTTCTCCTTATGGATTAACAGGTAGTATCTTTGCCAAGGACCGGAAAGCAGTCAAAACTGCTGAAAAAGTACTAAAACATGCTGCCGGTAACTTCTATATTAATGATAAACCGACCGGGGCTGTTGTCGGTCAACAACCGTTCGGTGGGGCCAGAAAATCAGGAACCAATGATAAGGCAGGTAGCCAGTGGAATCTCATGAGATGGGTATCTCCGCGGGCTATTAAAGAGAACTTAAATCCACCAACCGATTATTCCTATCCATTTATGAAAGAAGAATAAGGCTTTAAATACTGAATATTCAGGGGTGAGAACATTTCACTCCTGAATATTTTTTTGACTAAATTAAAGGTTTTTAAAATTTGATATTGAAATAATGATTTGGTTGATGTATTATTCAACTATAAGTTTATACATAAGTTAATAAAGATAATAATACCAATAATTTAAGGAGCTGATTTAATGCCGAACCAAGGTAAGGTTAAAATCACTCATCCGGA
Source organism: uncultured Halanaerobiales bacterium (assembly GCA_964526845.1). Classification (GTDB taxonomy): domain Bacteria; phylum Bacillota; class Halanaerobiia; order Halanaerobiales; family M55B127; genus M55B127. The sequence goes on from CAZGMM010000008.1 coordinate 22,917, forward strand.
ACGTTGCAAGGGATGCGAAATCTGTGTTATGTACTGTCCCACAGATGTGCTGGAAGTTAAGAAAGGACAAATAACCATTACCGATATTGATAGTTGTGTTGGCTGTTATAATTGTGAACTAAGTTGTCCAGACTTCGCATTAGAGGTGGTGGAAGAAGATGAAAAATAAACCAAAATTATTACAGGGAGATGAAGCAGTAGTAGAGGGAGCAATTGCGGCCGGAGCCAGATTTTTCGCCGGTTATCCGATCACACCCGCCTCCGAAATCGCTGAGGGTTTAGCTGAGAAGCTGCCCGTACACGGCGGTAAGTTTATTCAGATGGAAGATGAATTGGCCAGTATGGCCTGTGTCATCGGTGCTTCTTTAAGTGGACTTAAATCCATTACTGCAACCAGTGGACCAGGTTTTTCATTGAAACAGGAAAATTTAGGATTAGGAATGATGATCGAAGCTCCTTGTGTTGTTGTGAATGTACAGAGAGTCGGTCCTTCAACCGGACTGCCGACCTCACCTTCTCAGGGTGATGTAATGCAGGCAAAATGGGGTACCCATGGAGACCATCCCGTCATTGCTTTAGCACCTTCTTCTGTAAAAGAAACCTTTGAACTTACAGTTAAGGCTTTTAACTTTGCAGAGAGGTTTAGAACCCCGGTAATATTACTTTTAGATGAGATCGTTGGTCACATGCGGGAAAAAGTTATCCTACCCGATGAAGAGGAGTTAGAAATCTGGGACCTCAAAAAACCGGAAGTGGGTCCCGAGGACTTCAATCCCTATGAAGAAACTGAAGATTTAATACCTCCCATGCCCGCCTATGGTGAAGGTTATAGGTACCATACGACCGGCCTCTTTCACGATAAAACCGGTTTTCCCCGCGGTACAAATGAAGATGCCAAAAAATTAATGGATAGACTAATGGCTAAAATAGATAACAATATGGATATTATCAGTCTTTATGATGAGGATATTAGAGATGATGATGAAATAGTTGTCTTAGCCTATGGTTCTACCATGCGTTCTGCCATTAATGCTGTGAGTAGGGCCCGTCAGTCAGGTATCAAGGCCGGCTGGATTAAATTGAAAACTTTATGGCCTTTTCCGGCTGAATATATTAAAGATTTAAGCGAAGATGTCGACACAATAATTGTACCGGAATTAAATAGAGGTCAGATTATTAAAGAAGTTAAAGAACATGTCTTTGGAAATGCCAGGGTAGAAGGAATAAATAAATACGACGGGACTTTGATTAAACCCGATGAGATCCTTAACATGATTAAGGAGGTAAAATAGATGAGCAAGTATGATATAGAAGAGTATTTTAGACAGGATAAACTGCCTCATATCTGGTGTCCGGGCTGTGGCCACGGAACGATTATGGCTAATTTAGCACGCGCTATCGATAAGGCCGAACTGGACCCTAATAAGGTTGTAGTCGTATCTGGGATCGGTTGTTCAGGTCGTGCTTCGGGATACATGAACTTTGATACGCTACACACCACTCACGGCCGGGCGATTGCCTTTGCAACCGGTATCAAGTTGGCCAATCCTGAACTTAATGTAATTGTAATTACCGGTGATGGAGACGGGGCCGCGATTGGCGGCAACCATTTAATCCACGGCGGTAGAAGGAATATTGATTTAACCGTAGTGCTGATGAATAACCAAATTTACGGGATGACAAGTGGACAGTTTTCACCGATGACTCCTACGGGAGCCGATGCCACTACAACTCCCTATGGTAATATAGATCAAAACTTTGATTTAGCCGATTTAACCAAGGCTTCCGGTGCTTCTTTTATCGCACGCGGCACGGCCTATAACACCAGACAGCTTATTGAGATCTTTAAGGACGGACTTTTACACAAGGGATTTTCCTTTATCGAAGCAATCAGTCAATGTCCTGTTAATTACGGACGCCGTAATGATATGGACGGGGCACTTGAAATGTTAGAATGGCAGAAGGAATCCTCTGTGAATATCAAGAAGTGGGATCAACTTTCCGAGGAAGAGAAGAAAGGGAAGTTCCCAACCGGTATAATATATCAGAAAGAGAAAAGAGAATATACTGAAATGTATCAGGAAATAATCGATTCTGTTCAGGAGGAGGACTAATTATGGATAGATTTGAAGTAAGGCTGAGTGGGGCCGGGGGTCAGGGTATGATACTGGCCGGTATAATAATTGCGGAAGCAGCTTTACATGAAGAAGGCTTAAATGTTACCCAAACCCAGTCCTATGGACCTGAATCGCGGGGAGGCGCCAGCCGGGCCGAAGTAGTTTTAAGCAAGGAAGTTATTGACTTTCCCAAGGTAATTAAACCCGATATTTTAGTCGCCTTAACCCAGGAGGCTTATGATAAATATAACTACGATGTGAAGGAAAACGGTATCATAATTGTTGATGACAGTATTGAGACCGATGAAGATAAGATAAAAACCTATAAGATGCCCATATTTGAGAAGGCGATCGAAGAATTAGAGATGAAACTGTCTGCTAACATTTTGGTATTAGGCATCATGGATAAGCTTTTAGATCAGATTAGGACCTCATCTTTACAAAAGGCTATCAAGAAAAGAGTACCTGAAAATACGATTGCAGTCAATATGAAGGCTTTTGCAGTTGGACAAGAACTGGCAAAAGGAGGGAAAATTGGTGAGTGATAAAGATCTTGAAAAATTAGAACAAGAATGGAAAGAAAATAAGTTTGATAAAACTGTCAACAGGTTTGGACAGCGAAAAGAAGAGTTTAAATCTGATTCTGGCAGGACCATTAAACCATTATATACCCCATTAGACACCGAAGATATAGATTATGAAGAAAAAGTAAATTATCCCGGTCAGTATCCCTTTACCAGAGGGGTTTATCCGACCATGTACCGCAGTAAACTCTGGACAATGCGTCAGTATGCGGGTTTTGGCAATGCTAAAGAAACCAATGAAAGATTTAGATACCTATTAGAACAGGGTCAGACCGGATTAAGTGTTGCTTTTGATCTACCGACTCAAATTGGTTATGATTCCGATCACCCCTTAGCTAGAGGTGAAGTTGGTAAAGTAGGGGTTGCGATTGATACCTTAGCCGACATGGAAGTTCTCTTTGATCAGATTCCTTTAGATGAAGTTAGTACTTCCATGACAATCAACTCACCGGCCTCTATACTTTTAGCCATGTATAAGGTTGTAGCTGAGAAACAGGGCGTAAGTTCAGAAAAACTGGCAGGTACTATCCAGAATGATATCTTAAAAGAATACATTGCACGGGGTACATATATTTATCCACCCGAACCATCACTTAGAATCATTACAGATATCTTCGATTACTGTTCGAAAGAGATGCCGCGTTGGAATACGATTAGTATTAGCGGCTACCATATCAGGGAAGCGGGTTCTGATGCAGTACAGGAGCTAGCCTTTACAATTGCAGATGGAATTGAATATGTTCAGGCTGCTGTTGATATTGGCATGGATGTAGATGATTTTGCCCCCAGACTTTCCTTTTTCTTCAATGCCCAGATGGACCTATTTGAAGAGATAGCCAAATTTAGGGCGGCTAGAAGGCTCTGGGCTGAGATCATGGAAGAGAGATTTAACGCTAAAAAGGATAAATCAAAGATGTTAAGGTTCCATACCCAAACAGCCGGATCGGCCCTCACGGCCCAACAGCCGATGAACAATATTATGCGGGTAACCTTACAGGCTCTGTCAGCTGTACTTGGGGGTACACAGTCGCTGCACACTAATTCTTATGATGAAGCCTTAGGGCTGCCGACCGAAGATTCTGTTAAAATTGCTTTAAGGACCCAGCAGATTTTAGCCCATGAAACCGGGGCGGCTGATACGATAGATCCGATGGCCGGTTCCCATTATGTGGAGAAAATGACCGATGAACTGGTTGAAGAAGCCAGAGAATATATTGAGAAAATTGATGATTTGGGCGGGATGGCCAAGGCGATAGAATCAGGCTATGTCCAGAGAGAGATTCAGGAAAGCGCCTACCAGACCCAGAAGAAAATCGAAAACAAAGAAAAAGTTGTAGTAGGAGTTAATGAATTTACAGAAGAAGAAAGCAAAAAAGCAGAAAACTTACTTAAAGTCGACCCCGAAGTGGAAAAACAACAGATTGAAGGTTTAAGCAAGGTTAAGGTAAAAAGAGTTGAAAAACAAGTCAAGCAAACCTTAAAGGCAGTTCGTGAAGCTGCCCAATCTGATAAAAATCTGATGTATCCTATTGTAGAGGCGGTTAAGGCCTATGCAACAATCGGTGAAATCAGTGATGTACTGAGAGAAGAATTTGGCGAATATGAAGGACAATATATATAAGAGGGGAGGCCTGTAATCGTGGACAAAAAGATAAAAGCATTAATAGCAAAGCCGGGCTTAGACGGCCATGATAGAGGGGCTAAAGTAATTGCCCGGGGCCTAAAGGAAGCAGGCATGGAAGTTGTTTATACGGGTTTAAGACAGACTCCTGAACAGATTGTGAGAAGTGCTGTTCAAGAAGATGTTGATGTAATAGGATTAAGTATCCTCTCCGGTGCTCATACCCATCTATTCCCGGAAATCATGAAAAGGTTAAAAGAGGCCGGTAGAGATGATATCCCGGTAATTGCGGGTGGTATTATTCCAGAAGACGATCATCAAGAATTAAAGGAGCTTGGTATAAAAGCTGTATTTGAACCAGGTACTCCTATCTCAAAAATTGTTGAATTTATAGAAGATGAGGTATAAAGCAGATGACAAAAAGTGTTGATAGACTGTATGCAGAGATTAAAAAAGGGAATGAAAATTCTATTGCACGGGCCATCTCAATGGTGGAAGATGGCACAAAAAATGCATTAGAATTAATGAAGAAGGTATATAATAATGTTGATCCTGCATATATGGTGGGCATTTCTGGTCCACCTGGTTCCGGTAAAAGCACTTTAACCCAGCGGATTGTCCAGCTCTGGCGCGAAAAAGATTTAAAGATCGGTATAATTGCCATTGACCCCACCAGCCATTTCAGTGGTGGGGCACTCTTAGGGGACAGAATCAGGATGAATGAAATTGCCACTGATAAAGGTGTCTTTATTAGGAGTATGGCCACCAGGGGTTCTTTGGGGGGACTTAATTCTTCTATCTATGATACCGTATTACTTTTTTCTTTGGCCGGTTTTGATTACATCATAATCGAAACGGTGGGAGTTGGACAAAACGAGATAGATATAGTAAAATTAGCTGATACAACAATTTTTGTGACAGTACCGGAAGCCGGTGATGAGATCCAAGCCTATAAAGCCGGTTTGATGGAAGTTGGGGATATCTTTGTAGTCAACAAGGCAGACCGCCCCAAATCCCATCAGATGGTTTTAACTATCGAACAACTGGTCTCATTTAAAGAAGGCAAAGATGTCTGGCAGCCACCTGTTTTATCAACCAATGCTTTAAAGAATGAAGGAATAGCCGATATTAATGAATGGATTAATAAACATCATGAATATTTAAAGGAAAAAGATTTAATGCAAGCAAACCGTAAAAATGTTATAAGGACCCAGATGATTAATTTGATGGAAAAAGATTTACATGAAAAGTTCATCAAACCAATCCTAAATGATAAAAAGTTTGAAGAATTTATTGAATCCGTGTATAAAAAAGACAAGGATCCTTATACTGCGGTTAAAAAATTACTGTCTTTTGATTAGTTAGAAAGGAAGGTACATAAATATGAAAATTGATCATGTTGGGATAGCTGTAAGAAATATTGATGAGTCTTTGGCCTTTTACAGGGACATTTTAGGTCTAGAATTTGAAGGAATAGAAGTGTTAGAGGATAGAGGATTAAAGACCGCTTTTTTAAAGACGGGTGAAAGTGAGATTGAGTTATTAGAACCAATTTCAGAAGACAGCACTATATATAAATTTTTAGAAAAGAAGGGAGAAGGTATTCATCACCTGGCTCTAGAAGTAGATGATGTAGAAGAAAAGATGGAAAGTATGAGTGAAAAAGGTGCTAATTTTATAGGAGAAGCAAGTATTGGAGCAGGCGGTAAAAAAATAATTTTTATACATCCCAAGTCAACCAGTGGAGTTCTGATGGAACTCTGTCAGCATATGGATTAATTTAATAAGAAAGTAGTTAAATTAAAAAAAGTAATGCTTAAAGTCAGATTTTAAATGTCATAATTTTTAATTAATTTAAAAAATTTATGAAGAAAGCATTAGTATGTATGAAAATAGGGGTTATGAAAGGAGGCACGATCAACAAAAATATAAAAAATTTTGTGCTCACAATAAGCTTGCTTTATTGATTTTTCTTTGATTTTAAATAGATTTTAAATAAAAAAATGAAGACTAAAAAAAGAAATATAGTCTTATATAATAGGAGTGAATTAAAATTGTCTAAAGATACATATAATCCTTATCAAGAATTTATAGATACGATAGACGAGGCAGGTCAAAACCTGGGATTACCCCGAGATGATTACAAGATATTAGAAAAACCAGACCGTGAATTAAAAGTATCTATTCCCATTGAAAAAGATGATGGAAGTGTGGAAGTCTTTGATGGATATAGGGTACAGCACAGTAATTCAAGAGGTCCATATAAAGGTGGGGTACGCTACCATCCCGATGTAAATATTGATGAGATTAGGGCCCTAGCAGGTTGGATGACTTTAAAATGCTCACTAGTAGATATCCCTTATGGTGGTGCAAAAGGCGGTATACAGTGTAACCCCCGCGAACTATCTCAGTCTGAGTTAAAAAAGATTACAAGAAGATACACTACCATGATCGAACCGGTGATTGGTATCGATAAAGATATTCCAGCCCCAGATGTAAATACAAATGCCCAAATTATGGGTTGGATATATGATACTTACAGCATGATTAAGGGTCACAATATACCAGGTATTGTAACCGGTAAGCCGAGAATTATTGAAGGCTGTCTTGCCCGTGAAGGGGCAACCGGCCGCGGTGTAATGATAACAGTAGTAAACCTCTTTAAGAAGTTAGAAAAGGACCTTAATGGTACTAAAGTTGCTATTCAGGGCTTTGGTAATGTTGGTCAGGTCGCTGCAGAATTACTGCAAGAAAAAGGCTGTAAGATCGTGGCAGTTAGTGATGTTTCAGGTGGACTATATAATGAAGAAGGCTTAGATATTGTAAAATTAAGAGAATTTGTCGGCTCAGACCGTAAACACTTGGCTGAATATGAAAAGGAAGAAAATACCAAAAACATTACCAATGCAGAACTTCTCAGGGCAGATGTTGATGTATTAATCCCGGCTGCCTTAGAAAATCAAATTACGGCTGAAGTTGCCCGTGATGTAAAAGCTAAATATATAGTAGAAGCTGCCAATGGACCTACTACCAGAGAAGCTGATCAAATCTTAGAAGAAAGAGAAGTTGTTGTCATGCCTGATATTTTATCAAATGCAGGTGGAGTAATCGTCTCCTACTTTGAATGGGTACAAAACAAAGAATCCTCAAGGTGGGAAGACTCCAAAACCAACCGTAAGCTGCGTAACCTCTTAACAGATGCTTTCGAACAGGTTTGGGAGACTTATGAAGATAAACAGGTTAGTTTTAGAGAAGCAGCCTATATGGTGGCCTTAAATAGAATCGTAGAAACCAAAAAAATCAGGGGTATTTTCCCATAATACAGGTTAAGAGTAAAGCTGTTAGATATAAATAGATCAGTGGGTAAAAATTATAAATAAATATATACACACAAACTAATTAGGGGGAAGTTAAAAAAATGGCCAATTCTACTGTTTATGAGAATGTATTAAAACAGCTTGAAAATGCAGCTAACGTATTGGAGCTTGATGAACAAATCAGAGAATTATTACAGGAGCCAATGAGAACATTATCGGTTTCTATCCCGGTCAAATTGGATGACGGTAATATACATGTCTTTAAAGGTTTCCGCTGTCAGCACAATAATGTGCTGGGACCTACCAAAGGTGGAATTAGATTTCATCCCCAGGTAAGTGAAGATGAAGTAAAGGCCCTGGCAGCCTGGATGACCTTTAAATGTTCCTTGGTCGGTATTCCTTATGGTGGTGCTAAAGGGGGAGTAATTGTAAACCCCAAAGAACTTTCTAGAAACGAATTAGAGAGGTTAAGTAGAGGATTCATTCAGTCTATTTCTCCCATAATTGGACCCGATAAAGATATCCCGGCACCTGATGTCTATACAGATGCCCAGGTGATGAGTTGGTTTATGGATGAATTTTCTAAAATAAAAGGAGTAAACACTCCCGGCCTTGTTACAGGTAAACCGGTTGTACTGGGTGGTTCCTTTGGACGCCATTCTGCTACTGCCCGGGGTGTAATGTATACAGTAAGAGAAGCAGCTAAGGCTATTGACCTAGACCTAAAAGGGGCAACCGTTGCCGTTCAGGGCTATGGTAATGCAGGTAGTTTTTCCGCCAAGTTCTTAAATGAATTAGGCTGTAAGATTGTTGCTGCCAATGATTCAAAGGGCGGTATTTACTGTGAAGACGGCTTTGATCCGGTTGAAGTAGCCAAACATAAAGATGAAACCGGCAGTGTTAAGGGATTTGCAGGTTGTGAGGAAATTTCAAATCAGGAATTACTCACAATGGATGTAGATGTCTTAGTACCGGCCGCCTTAGAAAATCAGATCACTAAAGATAATGCAAATGATATCAAGGCCAGAATGATTGCTGAAGCAGCTAATGGACCGACAACTCCGGAAGCTGACGAGATCTTATTCCAAAAGGAGATCATGATAATTCCTGATATTTTAGCGAATGCCGGTGGAGTTACCGTATCTTACTTCGAGTGGGTGCAAAACCTTGCCAATTATTACTGGTCGAAAGAAGAAGTGGATAGGAAGTTAGAAGATATCATGGTTGATGCCTTTGAAAAGGTCTTTAATACTCATGAAGAACTCGGTGTTAATATGAGAGTGTCTGCCTTTATTGTAGCCATTAAAAGGTTAACTGAAGCTATGGAAGCAAGGGGTTGGGTATATAACGGTGATAAAAACTGTTAACTTTTAAATAAATGTATAAGATAGGGGCCTATTTGGCCCCTTTTTATAATAACTAATAATATTTTTTGCATTCATATAGATTTTATTATAATATCAATTTAACATTAAGAAACAGCAAGGAGGCTTAAACCATTGACTGACGTAAAACTGACAGAAACGATTTTAAGAGATGGACACCAATCACTTTTAGCAACGAGGATGGAAACAGATGAAATGCTGCCTGTATTAGAAGAGATGGATAAATTAGGTTACCACTCCATGGAAGTCTGGGGAGGAGCCACCTTTGACAGCTGTATAAGGTATTTAAACGAAGACCCCTGGGAAAGGCTAAGAAAGTTTAAACAAAAGGCAAAAAACACGCCTTTACAAATGCTATTAAGGGGACAGAATATTTTAGGGTATAAGCATTATCCCGATGATGTCTTGGAAAAATTCGTTGAAAAATCTATTAAAAATGGGATTGATATAATAAGGATCTTCGATGCATTAAATGATGTTAGGAACTTAAAAAAGGCTATCGAATTTACTAACAAATATGGGGGACATGCCCAGGGAACTATTGTATATACAACCAGCCCGCTCCATGATATTGAACATTATATTGAAACAGCTAAAGAAGTGGAAAGGATGGGTGCAGATTCGCTCTGCCTGAAGGATATGGCCGGACTTTTAGCACCTTTTGAAGCCTATAATCTGATTAATAAACTAAAAGAAAAAATTAATATTCCGATTCAACTACATGCCCACAATACTACAGGCATGGCTGCAATGACCTATCTAAAGGCTGTAGAGGCCGGGGTCGATGTAATAGATACCGCACTTTCCGCTTTGGGCTCGGGTAGTTCACAGCCCCCGACAGAACCATTTATTTATGTATTGCAAAACAGCCAATATGATACAGGTATTGATTTTGATAAGGCCAATGAAATAAATGAACATTTTAGAGATATAAGAGACAGTAAAAAGGAATTTTTAGGATCTTTTGGAGTAGACCCCCGTGTATTAAAAAGCCAGATTCCGGGCGGTATGCTCTCTAATTTAAGAAGTCAGCTAAAAGATCAAAATATGTTCGATAAATATGATGAAGTATTAAAGGAGGTACCCAAAGTAAGGGCAGAAATGGGTTACCCTCCCCTCGTCACACCGACCAGCCAGATTATTGGTATTCAGGCTGTCTTTAATGTGGCGACCGGTGATAGATATAGTGTGGTTTCTAAAGAGATTAAAAATTATATCAAGGGCCAGTACGGTACACCACCTGGACCGATTGATGAGGATTTAAAAGAACAGATATTAAAAGGGGAAAGTGTAATTGAAGGTAGATATGCCGATCAACTAGAGCCTGCTTTAGATAAGTATCGAGAAGAGATTAAAGAATATATACAACAGGAAGAAGATGTATTAACCTATGCATTATTTCCCTCTGTAGCTGAAAAGTTTTTTAAAAAAAGGATTAGCTAAAAAGTAAGGAGGAGAATTGTTTTGGATTTAAGTGCTGTAAACCAAGAAAAATTAAAAAACCTTAATAATGAAAAGGTAGAAAATCTTCTGGAATTTGCTGTTGATCTTTGTAAACCTGATAAAATTTCAATCATAGATGACAGTGGAGAAGATATCCAGTATGTACGTGATCTTGCTATAGAAAATGGTGAAGAAAAACCTCTTGATATGGAAGGTCATACCGTTCATTTTGATGGATACCATGATCAGGCAAGAGATAAACAAAATACAAGATATTTAGTGGAAGAAGAACTGGATTTAGGATTGGATATCAATACAATTGACCGGGAAGAAGGGCTAGATGAGATATTTTCATATCTAGATGGTAGTATGGAGGGGAAAGAGATGTTGGTCAGGTTTTTCTCACTGGGACCCAATCAATCTGACTTTAGTATCCCCGCCATGCAGATTACAGATTCGAGTTATGTAGCCCATAGTGAAGATATTTTATACAGACAGGGTTATGAAGATTTCAAGAAATTAAATGGTTCTAAAGATTTCTTCTTTTTCCTTCATTCAGCCGGACGTTTAGAAAACGGAGTTAGTGCTGACATCGATAAGAGAAGAATATATATTGATTTAAAGACCGACCGGGTATTCTCTGTGAACAACCAGTATGCCGGTAATAGTCTGGGGCTTAAAAAACTAGCCTTTAGACTGGCAATACGTCGGGCTGTACAAGAAGGCTGGATGGCTGAGCATATGTTTATCTCGGGTGTCAATGGACCTGCTGATAGAAAAACCTACTTTACGGGAGCTTTTCCTTCCAGTTGTGGGAAAACCAGTACAGCCATGATCCCGGGTCATACAATTGTTGGTGATGATATTGCCTATCTAAAACTAAAGGGCAAAGATGTAAGGGCGGTTAATGTAGAAAGAGGTGCCTTTGGTATTATCAGGGATGTGAATCCCGAAGATGATCCCGTAATTTATAATACCCTAACTACCCCACGCGAACTAATCTTTTCCAATGTGTTAATTAATGACGGTAAGCCTTATTGGCTGGGTATGGGCAAAGAAATTCCCGAGGAAGGTATTAACTTCTCAGGTGAATGGTATAAGGGTAAGACAGATGAAGAGGGTAACGAAATCCCGCCTGCCCATAAAAATGCCAGATATACGATAAGAATCAGTGACCTTGAGAACTGTGATGAGAATTTTGATAAAAAAGACGGTGTACCGATCAAGGGTATGGTTTTTGGCGGCCGTGATTCTGATACATCTGTCCCTGTAGCAGAAACCCTTAACTGGAGTCATGGAGTATTTATGGCCTCTGCTTTAGAATCAGAAACTACCTCTGCTACTTTAGATAAACAGGGTGAAAGAAAGCATAATCCGATGGCTAACTTGGATTTCCTTTCTGTACCGATCAGTGATTATATTAATAATTACCTTCAGTTCGGACAAAAAGCTAAAAATCAACCGAGTATTTTTACAGTCAACTACTTTTTGAAAGATCCTGAAACCGGTGAATATTTAAATGGAATGCTGGATAAGAAAATCTGGATGCTCTGGATGGAAAAAAGAGTACATGGTGAAGTTAAGGCAATTAAATCTCCCGTCGGTTACTTACCATATTATGAAGATTTGAGACAGCTATTTGCCCGTTATTTAAGTTTTGATTATACTGAAATTGGTTATGTAGAGCAGTTTTCTATTAGGGTGGAAAATTATCTGGCTAAGTTTAATAGGATTAAAAAAGCTTTTAAGGATATACCGAATTTACCCGATGAATTTGAAAAAGAATTAGAAACTCAAATTGAGCGGTTGAAAGCAGCCCGTAAGAAATATAGTGATATAGAGATCTCACCATTTAAGTTAAAAAATTATTAAAGGGGGAAGATTACTTTGGAACTATCAAAAAGAGCTCAAAAAATTAGTGCTTCTTTAACCCTGGCGATTAGTGCAAAGGCAAATAAGTTGAAAGCGGCCGGTGAAGATGTAGTTAGTTTTGGAGCCGGTGAACCGGATTTTGATACACCTGAATATATTTGTGAAGCAGCCCGGGAAGCACTAGAGGTTGGCTTTACCAGATATACCGCTGCCTCCGGTTATGAAGACCTTAAAAATGCGATCAAAGATAAATTGAAAAGAGATAATAATTTAGAATATGATACCGATCAGATCATTGTTTCAAATGGGGCAAAGCATTCCTTATTTAATACCTTTCAGGCCATTTTGAATCCGGGTGATGAAGTAATTATCCCGGTTCCGTACTGGTTAACTTATCCGGAAACGGTTAAGATGGGTGGAGGTAAACCCGTTTTCATTGAGACCAAAGAAGAAGAAGGTTTTAAGATTAATATAGAAAGATTACAAGAGATGGTCAATGAAAAAACAAAGGCCTTAATATTAAACAGCCCGAGTAACCCCACCGGTAGTATCTATAATAAAAAAGAATTAGAAGCAATTGCCAAAGTAGCTGTGGACAATGAAATCATCGTGGTTTCCGATGAAATATATGAAAAGATTGTCTATGATGGAAATGAACATATTAGTATTGCTTCTTTAAATGAAGATATCAAAGATCTAACCATTGTCATTAATGGCGTTTCAAAAGCTTATGCAATGACGGGTTGGCGAATCGGATATGCAGCTGGTCCCAAAGAAATAATTGAAATTATGTCTAATATTCAAAGCCACGCCACCTCAAATCCGAACTCAATTGCTCAATATGCCAGCAATGCCGGCCTAAGAGGCGATCACAGCTTCATGGAAGAAAGAAGAAACAAGTTCTCTGAAAGAAGGGACTACATGTATGAAAAGATTAATTCTATTGAAGGGCTTTCCTGTCTAAAGCCGGGCGGAGCTTTTTATATCATGATGAATATAGAGGATATAATAGGCAAAAAAATTGACGGCGAAAAAATACAGGATTCTTTTAGTTTCGCGGAACAATTACTGGAAGAAAAGAAAGTTGCGGTAGTTCCAGGAGTAGCTTTCGGAGCTGATAACTTTATTAGATTATCCTATGCAAATTCATTAGAAAATATTAAAAAAGGCTTACAGAGGATCGAAGAATTTGTTAGTGAATTAAATTAATAAATGAATTTTTAATAAATATTTTTGTTTGTAATACTATATTCATATAAGACACATATAGATTGAAGTCCCTATTTCTTTAAGGGATAAAATCTATATGTGTTTCTTTTTTTACTTTCAATTTTTACCGAACTATAGACAAGAAAGCCCCGCTGATGAATCGGGGGGAGTAGGTCAATGCTGGAGAATATTAAGTATAAGAAGTATTGGAAACAAAATAAAAAAGCAAGCTACAAACTGTTTTGTTTTTTTAATTTGATGTAAAGAAATTAAAAATAGAAGTACAACTGCCCTTTTTATTTTAAGTGAGAAGGGCATTTTTTTATTTTAAACTCAAAAAATATTTAAAATATTTAATAAATTAATTAAATATTTTAATTTAAAAGGTTAAAATAGAGCAAAATATGGTAAATATAGGCTTATTCAGGCCTAAAAATGCAATAAATTAATAAAAATATTAATATTATTAAAATAAAAATTAAAAATATTAAAATAATACTTGACATTATTAATATTATTGTTTATAATTAAAATAGATTAAGAAAGAGGGGTGAAAAAAATGAGAAACACAAATCAAAAATATCAAATGTTGGAAAACAGAAATCAGAGAAGAGAAATAAAATTAAACAAGAGAAACAGAAGAATAACTGACGAGTACATAAACCAATACTTCTAAAATGAAAAAATATTAAGCGAAAGGAGGCTAAAAAATGTTTGCAAAGATAAATGAATTTTTCTCAATTGAAAATAAGGATTATAAAAAGTATAAAAAAGAAAGACTGCATCAAAACAGAAAAATGGAAGAATATAGAAGTGAATTAATTTAAATTATAGATTAAATAAAAGATAAAGGGGGTAGATAAAATGTTTAATAAAATTAATGATTTTTTCTCAATAGAAAGTAAAGATCACCAAAAATATAGAAAAGACAGACTTCATAGAAATTCAATAATAGAAAAATACAAAAGTGAAATAATGTAACCAATAATTTTAAAATCAAATAAATAAGGAGGTATAAATATAGATGTCGGATTTAAGGATTTATTTCAGAAAGAAACTTGGTGAGGAAAAACGGAATAATAAAAATAACTGCATAAGGATAAACCACATTAAGGTTAAAAAAAAATAAGAGAATGGAGGTGGAAGATAAATGGTGGTTATCAAAAAACCTTATGTAGAAAAATTAAAAATTAAAAAGCTTGTTTAAAAAGTCCCTTTGTATTAGATATACAAAAAGGGGCTTTTTTTAATTTGAGGAACTTGTTCTTATATCCTATTTATCTTATAATATAATAAATAAAAAATTAAGAGGTGGTATTAGTGAAATCTGTTAGAGAATATCTATGGTTTAATACTAACGCGCGGGTAGAACTTATTAATATTACTAGAGATGTGGAGAAAATTGTCAAAGAAAGCGGTATTCAAGAAGGAATGTGCCTGGTGAATGCCATGCATATTACGGCCAGTGTATTTATAAATGATGATGAGTCCGGTTTACATAATGATTATAAAAAGTGGTTAGAAGATTTAGCTCCTCATGAACCGATCTCCCAGTATGAGCATAACACTTTTGAAGAAAATGCTGATGCTCATTTAAAGAGACAGATTATGGGACGCGAAGTGGTGGTTGCTATTACGGAAGGAGAATTAGATTTTGGTCCCTGGGAGCAGATTTTTTACGGTGAATTCGATGGTCAGCGGAGAAAGAGAGTCCTGGTGAAGGTGATTGGAGAGTAATGTTATTAGCCATTCAAAAAATCATATCTTCCTTGGTGACATTACCCGGCCTTTTTTTGGTTTTAAATCTCATTGTCTTTATCTATCTTTTAAAAACTAGCTGGTCTACTTTTATGAAGTTAATCTCGGCTTTAACAATTATTATCATGGTCATCACATTTACCGGAATTGGGGTCCATCTATTGGTAATACCGCTTGAAAATTATGCTACTGAGATCAGCGATTTTTCGAAAAGTCAAATAAAAAATGTACCAACGGTTGTATTAGGAGGTGGAATCCATTATAATGTTAATGGTAATCAAAGTGAACTTTCTTCAATAAGCCGTGATAGGTTATTAAAAGGTGTTTTAATCGCCCGTCAGAATAAGATGCCCTTGATCTATACGGGGGGAGTTGGCGTAGGCTATGATGAGATCAGTGAAGCAGATGTGGCACAAGAGTTTGTAAATAATTTTGATAATATTGAGTTTATCCAGGAAAAAGAAGCCCAAACAACTTATGAAAACGGGCAGGAAATTAAAAAATGGATGCAGGAAAATCAATATGATCAAATTTATTTAGTCACTTCCGCAATACATATGCGGAGATCCTTAGGGGTTTTTGATAATTTAAACATTGATTACATACCGGTTGTATCCAATTACAGTTACAGCCACAACTTATCCTGGCTTGATTATTTACCCAACAGGGGTTGTTTGAGGGCCAATATGCAGGCTGTGCATGAATGGATAGGATTGTTATGGTATAAGATAAACAGCAGATTATAAGATACAGTAGAGGAGGCAGTTATATGAGTGCAGATTTACACATTCACACGACCTATTCGGATGGAAGTTTTACACCGGCCGAGATAGTAGATAAAGCAATTGAGAAGGGATTCAATACGATTGCTATTTCAGATCATGATACTTTAGATGGTATCAAGCCCGCTATAGATTATGCGGCTGATAAAGATATCGATGTTATTCCGGCTATTGAATTTTCTACTTTCCGTGGTAAAGCTGAAATTCATGTATTAGGGTATTTTATTGACTTTGAGGATGAAAAATTAAAAGATAAAGTTCGTAAGATCTATGATGCAAGAAAGTTAAGGGCAGAAAAGATGGTTGAACTTCTTAATAAAGAAGGGGTAGAGTTAACTTTTTCAGAGGTAAGAGAGATCGCGGGCGATGATTACATCGGACGACCCCATATTGCCCAGGCCATGGTCAAAAAGGGCTATATTGATGAAATGGGAGATGCCTTCACCGAAAAGTATATAGGTAACGGAGGCCGGGCTTATGTAAAAAAATATAAGATTAGTCCGGAAGAAGCAATTGAGTTAATTTTAGAAAGCGGTGGGATCCCGGTTTTAGCTCATCCCATTTTTATAAACCACGGTAAACCGTTAAGGGAAGATGACATTAAAAAGTTAAAAGATAATGGGCTTTTAGGGGTAGAGGTATACCATTCTAAACATACAGCTGAAGATGCAAAGTACTATAAACATATTGCTGAAAAATTAGAGCTACTTATCACAGGCGGAACTGATTTTCACGGTGAAAACTCACCGGGAGTCTATTTGGGTGATATTCGTTTAGATGATGAACATGTAAAAAAATTAAAAGAAGCAAGGTAATTTTTTTTGAAATAAAAGAGGATTATAGGAGTGTATCTTGTATATATTATTAGAGTGTTATTAAACGGGAGGTATTAAATTTAATAATGATAGAACCACATGGTGGAACATTAGTCAATAAGATCGTTGATAATTCAAGCAAAGAAGAACTTCTAGCCGCAGCAGAAGACATCTATCATTTAGCATTAAATGAGAGAGATTTAGTTGAAACTGAGAATATAGCAACTGGATTATACAGTCCTATCGGAGGATTTATGACAGAGGAGGACTATAAGAGTGTAGTCGAAAATATGCGATTATCCGATGGAACTGTTTGGACAATTCCCATTGTTTTAGGTGTAAATAAAAATGAAGCTGACCAAATTGAAGAAGGTAAAAGAATTGCCTTAACCGACAAATCAGATAATGTATATGCAGTTATGGATGTCGAAGATATCTATGAGTATAATGAAAAAGAAGAAGCGGAACTTGTCTATAAAACTACTTCTTCAGAACATCCCGGAGTTAAGAATGTATATGACAGAGGTCAATACCACCTCGGTGGGGAGATCCATTTAATTAGAAGAATAGAACATGATAAGTTTAATAAATATAGATTAGATCCCAAAGATGTTAGAGCCCATATTGAAGCACAGGGCTGGGACCGGGTAGTTGGTTTTCAAACTAGAAACCCTATTCATAGAGCCCATGAATATCTACAAAAGTGTTCACTGGAGATAGCAGACGGATTACTACTTTCACCTTTAGTGGGTGAGACTAAAAGCAGTGATATTCCGGTTGATTATCGGATAGAAAGCTATGAAGTAGTTATGGATAAGATCTATCCTCAGGGTAGAGTATTCTTATCTGTATTCCCGGCCGCAATGAGATATGCAGGCCCACGTGAAGCGGTATTTCATTCTCTCTGCCGTCAGAATTACGGCTGTACCCATTTTATTGTTGGTAGAGACCACGCAGGCGTGGGAGACTATTATGGCACTTATGAAGCCCAGGAAATGTTTGATAACTTTTCCCAGGATGAAATAGGTATTACCCCGCTAAGATTTGAATATTCTTTCTACTGCAAAAAGTGTGGTTCCATGGCAACTACAAAGACCTGTCCGCATGACAGTGAAAACCATATAGGACTTAGTGGTACAAAAGTTAGAAGGTTATTAAGAGAGGGTAAAAGGCCGCCTGAAGAAATGACTAGACCGGAAGTGGCCGATGTATTAATTAGAGGAATGGCAGAAACTAAATAACAAAAGTTGAAAGGAGCAATAATACAATGGATAAAAGAGCTAAAGGAGTTACAGTTTGGTTTACAGGATTAAGTGGAGCAGGAAAAACAACCGTTGCTCTTGAAGTAGAAAAACAGTTAAAAGAAAGAGGATACTATACACAGCGTTTAGACGGAGATATCGTTAGAGAAAAATTAACCAAGGACTTAGGATTTACCAAAGAGGATAGAAATAAGAATATCGAGAGGAATACCTTTGTAGCAAAAATTCTAACCGACAATGATGTAATTACACTCTGTTCCTTTATTTCTCCCTATCAATCTGCAAGAAACTATGCACGCGAAGAAATTAGTGAAGTTGGAGAATTTATAGAGGTTTTTGTCAATACCCCGTTAGAAGTATGTGAAGAAAGAGATGTTAAAGGTCTTTATAAACAGGCTCGCGAAGGGAAAATAGAAAACTTTACTGGAATCTCTGACCCCTATGAGGAACCAGAAAATCCCGATGTAGAACTTAAAACAGCTCAGGAGACTGTGGAGGAAAGTGCAGAAATTGTTATAAACCATCTGGAAGAACAAGGAATTTTATCAGAGTAAAAATTTAAGCTGGAGGTATTATAATGAGAGATAAAAAAGCTACAATTAAAATTCCCAGAAACCTATATAATAATCTAAACCAGATCATTCAAAATTCAGGCTTTAATAGTGTAACCGAATTTATAGTCTATGTATTAAGAGATTTAGTCTCCAACCATAAGATGAATGAGGAAGAAATCAGCGATTCACGCCAGGAATTATCAAATGAAGAAGTCAAAATGATAAAAAAGAGGCTAAAAAGTCTCGGTTATTTGGATTAAAATTTAATATTATAATCAGATATGATATAATACTTACCAAACAACAAATACAAAAGGTAGGTGAGTTATATGAAGTTTTTCATTGATACTGCTAATATAGAAGAAATCAAAACTGCTGAAAGTTTTGGTATCTTAGACGGTGTTACTACTAATCCTTCTCTCGTGTCTAAAGAAGGAGATATAGATTTTCATACTAGGATTAAAGAAATTTGTGAAGTTGTAGATGGACCTGTAAGTGCAGAAGTGGTCAGCCTAGACACGGAAGGAATGATTGAAGAAGCTCGCGAACTTGCTCAGCTGGCTTCCAATGTAGTAGTTAAGATTCCTATGACTATAGATGGTTTAAAGGCTGTCAAAACATTATCTAAAGAAGGTATTAAAACTAATGTAACTTTAATGTTCTCAGCCAATCAGGCCCTGCTTGCAGCAAAAGCGGGTGCAACCTTTGCCAGTCCCTTTATAGGAAGACTGGATGATAGGGCCCATGAAGGCATGGACTTGATCAAAAATATGAGAACTATCTATGATAATTATGGATATGATACCGAAATCTTGGCTGCCAGTATAAGACATCCCCTGCATGTTAAACATGCTGCTTTGGCTGGGGCTGATATAGCTACCATACCTTATGAAGTTATTGAGAAAATGTCAAAACATCCACTAACCGATTCTGGTTTAGAAAGATTTTTAAGTGACTGGAAGAAGTTCCAAGAACAAAAATAGATTTGATAAAGATAAATAAAGAACATTAAAACCGGTGGTTTTCCACCGGTTATTTTTGTAGAAATTAACTTTATATATTATAATATAATTATCAGATAAAAAAAGAGGTATATAATATGAGATTTTTACAGAAAGTTATCAGGATCATTCAATTCATTCGAGATAAAAATGTTCCTTTTCATAAAAAATTGCTTTTAGCCCTGCCGCTAATTTATTTAATCATACCTTATGACTTTATAGGTGACTTTTTTCCAGTTATGGGGCAGTTAGATGATATCGCTGTGTTTGTAATATTGTGGCCCTTTTTAAGCAGCATGATGAACGAATATCAGGGGCCTGATAATAATGATGGGAAGGATAACATTGATAAATCTGACTCAATAGATTTAAACAAAAATGATTATGAAATAGATTAGAATTTATTTAGAATCCGAAAGGGTTCTTTTTTTTTATGAAAATAAAAAAGGAACCCCAAAAGGGCTCCTTTTAACTGCAAGTTATTTATTTTTTTAGCCGCAGTGTGACCAGCCGCAGTTTCTGCAGACTGAACAACCGCCTTCATGTTCTAATTCATGTCCACATTCAGGACAGGCAGATCCGTTTGTATAGGGATCTACTTCCTGATCTATTTGAGGACTGCTTTCTTGTTCTGTTTCATCTACCTCAATATCCATGTTGAACTTTTTATTAATTTCTTCTTCGTCATATTTTTCTAAGGCACGTCCGATCGCATCTGGACAGGATAAGTTATGGACATCTTTTCTGATCATGGCTGCTTCACATCTGATTCCGCGCAGCTGATCGACAACTTCTTCGATGGCAACACCACTTCTTAAGGCCAGGGAAGCAAGTCTGGAAATTGCTTCTGATTGAGCGTGACAACCGCCGCCCTTACCGGTGGTGGTAAATACTTCATTGATACCTTTTTGATCCGAATTAATAGTTATATAAAGTTTGCCACAACCAATTTTTGTCTTTTCGGTTGTACCATAAGTTATTTTAGGACGAGGCCTCTTGGTTTTCCTATCATGTTTGGCCTGTTGTTCTTCTTCACTGGAAGTTGAGAGGACCTGTTCACTCCTGCTTCCATCTCTATAGATAGTAACGCCCTTACAGTTTAATTCATACGCTTTTTCATATACTTCTTTTACATCATCGACAGTTGCTGAATTTTTAAAGTTAACGGTTTTGCTTACCGCATTATCGACTGATTTTTGAAAAGCGGCCTGCATTTTGATATGCCATTCGGGTTCAATATCATGGGCGGTCACAAAGATTCTCTTGACATCTTCTGGTATTTCGTCCATGTGTTGTATCGAATTATTTTTAGCGACTTTTTCCATTAATTCTTCGGAATAAAAGCCTCTTTCTTTGGCTATCTCTTCAAAAATGGGATGGGTCTCTATTAAAACATCATCTAAGATGTGACGTTCATAATTGATTGCAAATAGGGGTTCGATACCACTGCTTACTCCTGCAATAATACTAATTGTGCCAGTTGGAGCAATTGTAGTGGTTGTGGCGTTTCTCATCGGTTTATCATAAACACTGCCATCAATGTTAGGGAAGGCCCCCCTCTTTTTGGCCCTATTAGAGGATTCATCATGTGATACTTCTTCTATGAAGGCCATGATGTCCTCGCCTAATTTAACCGCCTCTTCGCTGTTATATGGGATTCTGAGGCGAATTAGAAGATCACTCCAGCCCATTACACCTAAACCTATCTTTCTATTACCCTGAACCATTTCTTCAATTTTTTCGAGTGGATGGTTGTTCATATCAATTACATTGTCTAAAAATCTTACTGCTTTTCTCACCGTATTTTCAAGTTTGTTATAGTCAATCCGATAGTCACCATTTACTTTTTTAGTCATATGGGCAAGGTTAATAGAACCTAAGTTACAGGCTTCATAGGGTAAAAGAGGTTGTTCACCACAGTTATGGATAACAAAGCCATTGCCAATAAAAG
>CAZGMM010000009.1:0-37929 GCA_964526845.1 uncultured Halanaerobiales bacterium
TTTAGGTTCAATGAGTAAAATTTATGAAAAACAATGGTGAATTATTATGAAAAAATCAGGTAGAAATATTTTAAAAACTTTAAAACAGTATGATAAAAAGAACCTGAAATTAGATTTATCTTCAGGATTATCGGTGGCTGCCTTATCAATTCCACAAAACATGGCCTATGCTTTAGTAGCCGGAATAAATCCTATTTTTGGACTTTACACTTCTATTATTTCCAAGATCATCTCCACTTTTACCAGTAGATCTAATTATATTATAGTAGGTCCTACCAACTTGATGGCCATGGCGATAGCCAGTAACTTGACTAATGTTCAGGAAGGCAGTTACATTGAATATGTCATCTTATTAACCTTTTTAGTAGGTGTTTTTCAGATAATAGCTGGTCTATTAAAACTCGGTAGGTTAGTCAGGTATGTTTCTCACCCGGTAATTGTGGGTTTGACAACAGGAGCAGCTCTGCTAATCGGGGTAAGTCAGTTAGAGAATTTTACAGGTATTAATGTTGGCAGAAGTTATAACATATTTTTCGAATTATTTTATTTGTTCAAAAAAATAACCTCAATTAATTTCATTACTTTATTATTTGGTATCATAACGATTATAGTAATAATAGTTATTAAGAAAAGCCAATTTAAAATTCCTGCCTATTTATTTGGTGTTCTTATAGTGACTTTGATAAGTATGGTTTCTGGTTTAAGTGATGCCATGAGTACGGTGGGAAGAATTAATATAAGTAGTTTTAGTATCCATTTACCAAATTTAAATCCTGGATTAATATTAAATTTATCTACAAAAGCTTTAGCAGTTGCTATCGTGGGCTTGATTCAAACTTTGGCGGTGGTTAAATCGATATCTACGAGGGCTGATGAAGATTTAAATATTAATAAAGAATTTGTGAGCCAAGGCCTTATGAACTTTGGATTATCTTTCTTTAATGGATTTGCCAGTTCTGCTTCTTTTACAAATACTTTTACAAATTACCAGAGTGGAGCAAAGTCCCGAATATCAGAATTGATATCTGCTTTATCAATCCTGGTTTTCATCCTATTTTTTAATTTCTTTATTAAATTTATACCGATTTCTTCCCTGGCCGGCTTAATCTTAATAGTTGCTTATAATATGATAGATATAGAGGGGATTAAAGAACTTATTCGCGCTACTAAGGCTGATACTTTAATATTTATATTAACATTTTTAGCTACTATTATTTCACCCCGGATAGAATATGCGGTTTATTTAGGTGTATTGTTTTCTGTGATTTCCGTGATGAAGGATATTTCAAAAGCCAGTGTGGGTCATTTAAAATATGACGAAGACTCCCATGCGAAAATAGTCCAAACAGTACCCGAAGAGGTAGAAGATGATGAATATATAATTTTAGATTTAATTGGGGATTTTTCTTTTAGTGCAGCCGATAGTTTCAAATATGAACTAGAACATGTATCTGATGCCGGCTGCGGCTATATAATAAGGATCAGGAATATCGATAATATTGACATCACCTCTATTAATGAACTTAAGAAGTTTATTAATGAAGTACAGCATCAAGATAGAGAGGTATTAATTTCAGGGGTTAATCAGAACAAATATGAAATACTCAAAAATTTAGGAATTATAGATATGGTAGGCGAGGATAATATCTTTTTTGAAAGTGATATGGTACTTTCGTCTACTGTTGATGCAGTAGAACAAGCAGAAAATAACAATAATAATCACAAAAAAGTTAAAAACAAGATTGAGGAAGAAAAAGAAGAAAAGAAAGAGGAAGATAACTAAATTTACAAAAATATCTACTTTATGATATTATGTAGATAAATAAAATGAAAGCATAAAAGGAGGAATAAAGATGTCTGTATATGATTTGGCTAATAGATTAGCTAAGCAAATTAAAAATTCTGATGAATACGAAGATTATCTTGAAAAGAAGAAAAAAGTAATGCAAAATGAAAAAACAAAAGAAATGTTAATAGACTTTCAACAAGAACAGATGAAATTACAGGCAAAACAGCTTTCTGGGGAAGATTTAACGGAAGAAGAAAAAGAAAAATTAGAAAATTTAAGAGACTTGGTCGATATTAACAACGATATTAAAAAATATTTACAGGCCGAATATAGGGTAAATATTTTATTAAATGATATTCAAAATATAATTTTTGGCGATCTTGAACTTGGCATTGAAGAAGAGGATGAAAAAAATAAATCAGAAGAATAAAAATAAAGCACCCTGTTTTAGGGTGCTTATTGTTTGATTACACAGATACTACTTCTTTTACTTCTGGTATTTTCTTTTTCAAAGTTCTTTCTATACCATTTTTTAAAGTCAAAGTAGACATTGGGCAGCCGTGACAAGCGCCTACAAGCCTAACTTTAACTATACCCTCGTCAGACACTTCTATAAGTTCTACATCGCCACCATCGGCTTGAAGGCCTGGTCTGATTTGATCTAGAACGTCTTGAACTTCTTCTTTATTCACAGATTACACCTCCATATAATAATCTATTTGTATTATAACATATTATAGAAATTATACAATAATAATTATAAAATTAATCAACTTTATTTAGATTGGAGAGAGGTCAAAATGGTTGAAAAATTTGTTCATTTACATACCCATACCGAATACAGCCTACTTGATGGGGCCCTAAGAGTTGATAATTTAATTGCCCAGGCTAAAAAGTATGATATGCCGGCCGTGGCAATTACTGACCATGGGGTCTTGTATGGTATGTATGAATTTTACAAAAAAGCAAAAAAGAATAATATAAAACCGATTATCGGTTGTGAAGTTTATGTATCTCCCACCGATAGATTTGATAAATCCAGCCGGGAAAGATACCATCTTGTTTTACTTGCGGAAAATAATCAAGGGTATAAAAATTTAATGAAAATAGTATCTTCCTCATGGCTGGAAGGCTTTTATTACAAACCGAGAGTGGATAAAGACCTATTATATAAACATAGAGAAGGTATTATCGCCTTATCAGCCTGTCTACAGGGAGAACTTTCCCAAAAGATATTAAATAATAAGAAAAAAACCGAGATAAAAGAAACTATTAAAGATTACCAACAGGTTTTCGGATCAGACAGCTATTTCCTAGAGCTGCAGGACCATAATCTGTCTGAAGAAAAGAAAGTTAATGCCACCTTAATTGAAATCGCTAATGAAGAGGATATTCCCTTAGTGGTAAGTAATGATGTGCACTATCAAAATAAAGAGGATGCAGATGTCCATGATGTTTTATTAGCCTTACAAACCGGCACAACTGTCAATGATCAAGATAGAATGACTTTTCCCAATGATAGCTTCTATTTTAAAAATTCCTTAGAAATGTTTAAGTTATTCCCAGATATTAAAGAAGCCTATAAAAACACCCTTAAGATTAGTGAGCGAGTTAATATTAATATTGAAAATGATAAATTTTATCTACCCAATTATCCCGACACTGCCAAAAATGAGTCGGCCTACTTACGAGAATTATGTGAAAAAGGTTTAGAAGAAAAAGGTCTTGCCGATAATAAAGAAGCAGTTGAGAGAATGAAATATGAAATTAAGGTAATTGAGGATATGGGGTATATAGCTTATTTTTTAATCGTCTGGGACTTTATTAAATATGCAAATGATAATGATATTAGAGTTGGTCCCGGCCGCGGTTCGGCCGCCGGTTCTTTAGTTTCATATCTATTAGATATTACCCGGATTAACCCCCTAAAATATGGACTAATATTTGAGAGGTTTTTAAATCCCGAACGGGTAACAATGCCTGATATAGATATTGATTTTGATGAGAGACGCGATGAAATAATAGAATATGTAAAAGAAAGATACGGTAAAGAAAGGGTAGCCCAGATCGGCACCTTTGGAACCATGGCAGCTCGGGGTGCGGTAAGAGATGTGGGTAGGGCTTTGGATATCGCCTATGGTAAGGTGGATAAAGTAGCCAAGATGATTCCTTCCCAACACGGTGTTAATCTGGAATATGCTCTAAATAATAATCAAAAATTAAGAGAAAGATATGAAAATGATAAGGAAGTTAAAAAGCTCATAGATTATTCACGTGAAATTGAAGGCTTACCCAGACATATTTCTACTCATGCCGCTGGAGTAATAATTGGACCAGAAGATTTAAAAAACATAATACCACTTCAGCTTCAAGATGATAATATAATCACCCAACTGCCCATGGATGATCTAGAGGATATGGGACTTTTAAAGATGGACTTTTTGGGTCTTAGAAACTTAACCATTATTAATAAATCGCTTGATTTAATCAAAAAAAATAGAAATAAATCCTTAGATATTGAGAATATCCCCCGTGATGACAGTGAAGTGTATGAAATGTTACAAGAGGGTCAAACACTTGGGGTATTCCAGATGGAATCAAGATTATTTCAGGATTTAAATCAGAAATTAAAACCGGACCGGTTTGAAGATATTATTGCCCTATTAGCTTTAGGTCGTCCCGGTCCGCTCGGTAGTGATATAGTTGACGATTATATAAAATGTCGTCATGGTGAAAAAGAACCGGAATACTTGCATCCCAAATTAAAGCCGATTTTAGAAGAAACATACGGCATGATTCTCTATCAGGAACAGGTCATGGAAATTGCTAGTAAACTAGCAGATTATTCGATGGGAGAAGCGGATCTTTTAAGAAGGGGCATGGGTAAAAAGAAAGAAAAATTAATTAAGGCGGAAAGAGAAAGATTTACAAAAGGTGCGATAGAGAACGGTATAAAAGAAGAGATCGCCAGTGAAATATTTGACCAGATGGAATACTTTGCCGGTTACGGCTTTAATAAATCACACAGTGCCGCCTATGCCTTACTTGCCTATCAGACTGCTTACTTGAAGTCGAAATTTCCACCGGAATTCATGTCAGCCTTGTTATCTACTGTGATGAATAATCTGGATAAGGTTTCTTTATATATTAATGAAGCAAAGGAGATGGGACTCAAGGTATTACCACCTGATATAAACGAAAGTTACTTTGATTTTGTTCCCAATAAAAAAGGTAATATTAGATTTGGTTTAAAAGCGATTAAAAATGTTGGTACTAATTCGATTGAAACGATAGTAAACTCGCGAAAAGAAGAAGGGTATAAATCTTTTGAGGATTTTCTTGAAAAGATAGATATTAAAAAAATCAATGTAAAAACACTGGAAGCTTTAATTAAATCGGGCTGTTTTGACAATGTGGGTGTAAAAAGGTCCCAGTTGTTAGTCAAATATGAAGAAGTATATGAGAAGATATCCAACAGCAAGAAAAAAGTTAATTCGAATCAAACCTCCTTCTTTGATATGGTAGATGAGGAAGAAGATTTTTTTGATAGTAAGATTGAATATCCTGAAATTGATGAAGTGGATCTTGATATTAAATTAGAACAGGAAAAAGAATTCTTAGGTATCTATGTCTCCGGACACCCCTTAGATGACTATGAAGAAAAAATAAAGATGTTGACCAATGCCAGCTGTAATATTGATGAAACGAGCAGTAAAAATAGTCTTTGCTTTGCGGGCCGAATATTAGAAGTCCACCAGCATTATACAAAAAACAATAATCTGATGGCCTTTGTCACCTTGGAAGATTGGGACACTTCTATAGATGTGGTCGTATTTCCTGATACCTATGATAATTATAAAAATGCTTTACAACAGGGTAATGTCATAATGATCGCGGGCAATAGGTCAGATAGTGATAGCTTTATAGCCAATAAGATACTAGATTTAAAGCTGAATATGCTGGAGATTAATTTGATTGACCTTGAAATTGAGCAATTAAATAAATTAAGAAGATTTATTAATTCAAATAAAGGGCCAAACCCGATTATCTTTAATAATAGTACTAAGAAAGTAATAACCGATAAAAAGTACTGGATCGATTTAAGTGATTCTATAATCAATCAGTTAGATGAGATAATTTCAGACCAGAATTATAAGATTTATTAAAAATTTAATAAAAAAATAATTGAATAAAGTAATAATTTGGAGGCAATAAGATGAACAGATTTTGGGAACTATTTATAAAAGGGATGCCGATCGGTATGTCTAATACATTACCAGGTATTAGTGGTGGTACTATTGCCCTGGTGCTGAAAATATATGATGAATTAGTGCATAGTATAAAAAAAATAAAAATTAAATTTTTAATTCCCGTTATTTTAGGAGCTGTGGCTGGTGTATTTATCGGTTCTAGTATAATAATAACCTTATTTAACAATTATCCTATATTTGTTACCGCCTTTTTATTGGGTCTAATTTTAGCATCTTCAAAGGTAACTTTTCAAGAAGTTGATACTTTTGATATTTTAAAAATCATATTTGGATTAGCTGGGTTTGCCATAGCATTTATGTATTCAGCTGAAGCCAGTAATACTGTCGATATTAATAATATTTCCCTGATAAAGTACTTTGCCGGAGGTGCTTTAGGTAGTGTAGCAATGATTTTACCCGGGATAAGTGGTGGGACGATCCTGGTTATGATGGGACTATATCAGAGTGTACTTGCTGCCATTAGCGGTCTTAACCTTGTTATCATAATAGTATTTGGGGTGGGTATCTTAACAGGTCTCTTAATTTTCTCCTGGCTTTTATCTTATTTATTAGATAATTACCGCACATCTTTAATGGCATTTTTAACCGGCCTCATATTAGGTTCGACCAGAAGTGTTATTCCCGCTCAATTTAATATTATTGCAATTTTAGGTTTATTATTAGGTATAATGGTTATCTATTATCTTCTCAAGATAGAATAAGAAGTTAAATTCCTGTAAACATTTATTTATAACAGTTAATTTTAATCATTGTCAAGCCTGCTATAACAGTATACAATAAAATAATAAACATATGTTCACCACATTCATGTAATTTCTTGACATTGTCATAAAAAGATTATATTCTGATAATATGTATTTATAGAATAATTATAAACTGTAAGGAGGCATTACTGTGAAAAAGATTGGTATTCTGACTAGTGGTGGAGATGCTCCTGGCATGAATCCGGCTATAAGATCAGTTGTAAGAACAGCCGTTTACCGAAATAAAGAAGTAATTGGATTTTATAATGGATACAGTGGTTTATTAGATGGTAAATACACAGAAATGACAAGAAGGTCTGTCGGTGATATCATTCACCGCGGAGGAACTATCTTGAGAACAGCCCGCTGTAGAGAATTTGAAACAAAAGAAGGTAGAGAGAAAGCCTATCAGAAAATAGAAGAATTAGATATTGGAGGTCTAGTTGTAATAGGTGGTAATGGTTCTTTAACCGGTGCCAAATTACTGAATGAGGAATTTGGTGTTCCAGTAATTGGTATTCCGGCCACAATTGATAATGACCTTGCTATGACCCAATTTTGTATAGGGTTTGATACAGCCATGAATACTGTCTTAGATGCCTTAAATAAAGTCAGAGATACTGCTACTTCTCATGAGAGGACCTTTGTAGTTGAAATCATGGGGAGAGATGCTGGTTATCTTGCCCTTTATACCGGAATGGCCGGGGGAGCGGAATCCATTTTAATTCCAGAAATTGAATTTAGATTAGATGATATTATAAATAACTGTAAAGCAGGCTTTGAAAGAGGTAAATTACACAATATTATAGTAGTTGCGGAAGGGGCCGGTAAAAAATTAAGAGAAGAGTCCGGTGATGACAGGAATATCGGTACAATTATTGGTAATCATATCAGAAAGGAACTTTCTGTTGAAACAAGAGTAACTATTTTAGGTCACTTACAAAGAGGTGGTTCTCCCACTGCTATGGATAGAATCATCTCTACAAGGATGGGGGCAAAAGCCGTAGACCTATTACTTGATGGTGAAGAAGATAGAATGGTTAGCTTTGATGGTAAAAATGTAATAGATGTAGATTTAAATAAAGCTTTAACAAAAGAAAAAAATATTGATATGGACATCTATAACTTGGCCAGAATATTATCATTATAGACTGGGGGGTTAAATCATGAGAAAAACGAAAATTGTATGTACTCTGGGTCCCGCTGCAAATGATAAAGAGACGTTAAAGAACCTGGCAGAAGCTGGTATGGATGTGGCGCGTTTAAATTTCTCCCATGGAGATCATGAGGAACATGGAAACAGGATTGAAATGGTCAAAGAAGTAGAGAAAGAAATTGATAAACCGATCGGCATAATACTTGATACTCAGGGTCCAGAGATCAGAACAGGTAAAATGAAGAATGATAAGGTAACCTTAAATAATAACGATGAGGTAACCATTACAACAAAAGAAGTAGTGGGAACCCCGGATAAATTTCAGATTAAATATGATAACTTACCCCAGGATATCAATAATGATTCCACTATACTTTTAGATGATGGTTTACTGGAATTAAAAGTTAAAGAAATTAAGAAAAAAGAAGAAGAAATTGTCTGTACAGTAATCAATGGGGGGGATTTGGGCTCACATAAAGGAGTAAATATCCCCGGTATTAAGACCACATTACCCGCGATTACTGAAAAGGATAAAAAGGATATTATATTCGGTATCAAACACAACATCCACTTTATTGCAGCCTCTTTTATTAGGAAAGCAGCTGATGTTTTAGAGATCAGAAAAGTCCTGGAAGAAGAATGGGCCCAGGATATTAAACTCATTTCAAAAATTGAAAGTGAAGAGGCAGTTAGGAATATAGATGAAATTATTGAAGTTTCTGATGGTATAATGGTTGCCAGGGGTGACCTCGGGGTTGAGATGGCCGCCGAGAAAGTGCCTATTATTCAAAAAATGATTATAAAAAAATGTAATGAAGCTGCCAAACCTGTAATAACTGCCACTCAATTATTAGATTCAATGATTAGAAATCCAAGGCCAACTAGAGCAGAAGCTTCTGATGTAGCTAATGCTATATTTGATGGTACCGATGCTACAATGCTTTCGGGTGAAACTGCCATTGGTAATTTTCCCGTTCAAGCCGTAAAAACTATGGCCAATATTGCAAGAGAAACGGAGTTATCAGATACATACGAAGCTCAGCTAAGCAGTTCTAAAGCTATAAGAGCCGATACTGTAACAGAAGCTATAAGTATCGGATCCTGTGAAATTGCTTCCGGACTTTATGCTGACGCAATAATTACGGCAACTGGTTCCGGTTCTACGGCAAGGATGGTTTCTAAGTGCCGTTCTATGACCCCAATTGTGGCTGTAACGCCTAATGATATGGCTCTCCATAATCTAACATTAAGTTGGGGCGTTTATCCCACTATGGCTGCTGATAGTACCTCAACTGACGAGATGATGGATAATTCCATAAATGTTGCTCTGGAAAATGGGTTAGTTGATGAAGGAGATCTGGTAGTCCTTACGGCCGGAGTTCCAGTCGGAACACCGGGTACCACCAATTTAATTAAAGTAGATATAGTTGGTGACCCAATTGTAGAAGGTCAGGGTATTGGTCGAAAAATTATTCACGGACCTGTAAAAATTGTTAATAGTGCCAATGAAGCTTTAGATAAGGTTGAAGAGGGCGATATATTAGTAGCCCGTTCCACTAATAATCAATATAATGAAGCAATTCAAAAAGCTGCAGGTATTATAGCAGTTGAGGGAGGTGTAACCTCTCATTCAGCTGTCGTTGGTATTCAGTATAATAAACCGGTAGTTGTAGATGCAGTCGGAATAATAGACTTATTAGTAGACGGTGAGACCGTTACAATAGATAGTGTGAGAGGACATATCTACAAAGGTAAGGTGAACTTAAAGTAAAAATTATGTTAAAATCATAAATTAATATTGATTTTTTAACAGTTCCCCGTATATAATCATACGGGGTTAACTTTTTTAGGAGGTGGTATAAAGGTGAGCATAAAAACAAAAAAAGTAATAAAAAATTATATAATAATTGCAGCCGGAGCTATTATGACAGCCCTTTCTTTAGTATTATTTACAGTACCAAATAAGATCGCAGCTGGAGGAGTAAGTGGTATTGCAACAATACTTTACCATATGTTTGGATTTAATGTTGGTATAGTTATATTAATTATAAATATACCATTATTTCTAGTAGCGGTATATGTACTAGGGGGTAGTATAGGTATAAAAACCCTCTGGGGTATAATTGTAATGTCTGTCTCGGTAGAAGTTTTAACACCCCTTTTAGATCCACTTACCAATGAAGTAATATTAGCCAGTATTTACGGCGGTGTTTTAGGTGGAATAGGGATGGGGTTTGTATTTAGAGGGGGCGGTACCACCGGTGGTACAGATTTGATTGCTGCCTTAACAAGTTATTTCTTTCCCCATTTTAGTATTGGACAGGGTCTATTTTTAATAGATGGGATTGTGATAACCTTAGCAGGAATCGTATTTGATGTTGAATTAGCCCTATATGCAGCGATAACCATCTTTGTCAGTACTAAACTGATTGATATAATTCAGGAAGGATTTAATATCTCAAAGTCAGTCTTTATTATTTCAGATCAGTCCCAGGAAATTAAGGATAAGATTTTAGATAATATGCGCCGCGGTGTAACAGCCCTTAGAGGTTATGGAGGCTACAGCGGTAGAGAGAAAGATGTACTTTTAGTAACTATCAACCGGGCGGAAATTACTAAACTGAAAAATTTAATAAGAGATATAGACGAAGAAGCCTTTGTTATTATGAATGAAGCCCATGAGGTCTTGGGAGAAGGCTTTAAAAGAATTAATGAAAGAGCTATAAATGAATAGTTAATTTTACTATTGAAGACCGCTTTTTATAAATTAAAATAAATGATATAATATAAAAAACAGGATAGTGAATTTTCTAAAGGAGGTCAAAAGATGTCAATAGTTGAGGAATTTAACCTTGAAAAGATTGAAGAGGGTAAAACCTATGAAATGTATGAAGGTAGCTATTCATCTGAAGAAGAGATTGAAAGAAAACTAGAACTAGCTGGATATAAATTTATTTCGGAAGAACGCAGAATATATGTTACAAAAGTATATGCAGATGATATTGAGAAAAGAATTGCTGTACTTGATTCGGGGAATATAAGGATCTGGGACTTTGATTCAGAAGAGTACTATGAAATGGAATTAGACCACCACAGAGAATAAATTTAAAACCATAATATTTTATTAAATAATGGTCAGCTTTTTGTTAATGTTTAATAATAAATTTTATGTAAAATTAGTTTCATAAATATCACGTGAATGTTATAATTATAATAAGCGGGTATAACTCAAAGGTAGAGTGCAACCTTCCCAAGGTTGAAGTTGCGGGTTCAAGTCCCGTTACCCGCTCCATTTGTATGAAAGTTTACTTTTCATCTGTATTATTATATAATGTTATAATAAGATGAAATATTCGTTGATCTTCAATTATGGAGGGATATCATGTCAAATGAATACGATTATGTGATCGTAAAGATAAAAATAAACAAGTTAACAAAGATGCTCCCCAAGATCAATCATAAAAGAGAGAAAGAATTTTTGCAAAAACATATGCCTAGGTACCTACATTTTTATGACTATTTTTTAAAGAAGTTATTTCCTTTTTTATCAGATTTCAAAGAGAATATAGCCTGGAAAGTCATTCATAACGGCATGAGTTTTTATGTATCAAAAGATAGACAACAGGACGGCATGTTTATGTCGGTTGCTTTTCAAGCTAATAATAAATTGAAATTTTCCTTTTATTATGAAGAGGATGAAGAAGATCAGGATCTTGCCCGTGAGTCTAGAGAGGGAAGAAATGAAGATCATATGTGGTACTACGTGGAAGATTTAGAGTTTGATAAAGAACTTGCCAAGTTGATAGTGGAAAGTTACAGAGAAAAAGTAAAATATCTTAATCAAAAAGATAAAGAAGAGTAAAAAATTAAACCTCCTAAAAGGAGGTTTTAATTTTTTTTATAACCTTTATTCAATATCTAATATTTCTACATCCGGGTTAGTTTTATAGATATTATCTTTTCTTTCAATGACAATTTCTGCTTTTTGTTTTAGTTCCGGGTCGTTTTTTATAGTGTTTATTAGGTCAAAATTGGGATTAAAAGCAATTGGATTACCCGTCATTTTTAACATACTGTAATCGCCTTGAGTATCACCATAGGAGTAACTTTTATCTAAATCTATATTGTAATCATCCACAAATTCATTAAGTACTTTTTCTTTATTGTTTGATTGCCACATCTTAATTACTTCTCCCGTAAAATGACCTTCTTGGTCCATTATATATTTACTGCCCCGGTAGTCAGTTACATTATATTTGGTTGCCATCTTTTCTACTAAAAATTCAGGGCTGCCGGATATAAAAAATACCTTATGGTTGTTTTGTAAATGATAATTTACTATACAGCGGGTATATCTATAGACAATGTCACCGCTTAATCTAATAACCTGATCATTTACGAAATCTAAATCAGCTATTTTCATCCCTTTTAACTCATTTATATAAATATCGGCTAGTTCTTCTAAATAATCTTCATAATATCCATGTCTTCTTTTCCATTCATCATAAGTGCTTTTGACCTGGCTGTGCCAGACCACTGGATCTAAAACTTCATATTTAATCAATTTTTTAAAATGCTGAATCATAAGGGAACCTCTGTATAAAGTACCATCTATATCTAAAAATGCTCCTACATTCATACTATCACTCCTTTAGCCTTTTAAGACTGCCAATGGTTTTAATCTAACTACGGGATAAGCCAGTTTTGTTTCAATCATTGATTCTACAACATCTTCGATATTTTTGTAAACCAGGGGAGATTCATCTAATAAACTGTCACCGGAAGAAGAGATGACCTTCACATTTTTTATAGTATCTTGATGCTGTTGGTGGCTGATACTTCTTTTTGCTTCTCTCCGGCCCATTACTCGGCCCGAACCGTGGGCAATTGAAGTTAAGGATTGACTGGTAGAATCTGAATTAGCAGACTTGATGATATAACTACCAGTACCCATCGAGCCGGGCAGTAAGGCGAATGAATTAAAATCTAATCTTGTAGCCCCTTTCCGGTGGATTAGATAACTTTTTTCTTCATCATCTATTTTATGTTTCTCAAATCTTGCTATATTATGAGTTAAGTCATAAAATAATTTTAAGGGGAAATCAGGATATAAGCGGGCAAAAATATTTCTGATTTTATGAGTTAACAGCTGCCGGTTGGTATAGGCAAAGTTAGCTGCACAGCCCATAGCGGACAGGTATGAACGGCCCTCTTTTGATTTTATGGGAAAGCAGGCTAGATTTTTGACGGGAAAGGTAAAGTCGAACTTTTGATTCACTTTTACAGCTTGATCGATATAATCCTTAGCGATTTGGTGTCCAAAGCCCCGTGAACCGGTATGAATCATGACTGTAATTTGACCTTCTTTAAGGTCTGTATCATCTTCAAAGACTTTATCAACATACTGTAGTTCCACAAAGTGATTTCCAGAACCGAGGCTGCCCAGTTGAGTTATACCCCTTTTTAAGGCCTTTGAAGATACATTGTTCATATTTGCGTTGGGAAAGACCCCTCTATCTTCTATATGTTCTAAATCTTTTTTTTCACCGACATTAAAGGCATTAATTAAAAAGGGCACCCCATTTTCAACAATATTGGTAAATTCTTCTTGGCTAAAATTGAGATCTGAATCTACCCCTACCCCGGCCGGAATATCTCTTTTAAAGGAATTAAGAATTTTTTTAATATCATTTTTAATTTCTTTTTTATTAAGTTCAGTTGTTAAAAGTCTTACACCACAGTTTATATCAAAACCTACTGCACCTGGTGAAACTATACCCTTGTCAGCATCGACTGCCAGGATACCACCGATTGGCAGGCCATAGCCTATATGAATGTCCGGCATACCGACTACCTTGACTGCTCCGGGTAATTTGCTGGCATCAAAGAGCTGTTTTAAGGCATCGTTTTCGATCTGTTCATATATTTTTTTATTGGTAAACAGATAAATATCGCAATTTCTGTCTTTATCTTTTTTAAATCTATAATAAAACATCTATATCACCACTTCTATTGTATCAGATTTTCATATATTTGTTAATGAGGTGAGCAAAATGGGTTTTTTAAATTTATTATACCAAAAATTTAAATACGATAGGCATTTAAATTTTAGGGAAGAAGAGATTAAAAAATTACAGAAAGAAAAATTAAAAAAGCTTATTAAATATGCCTATCAGAACAGTGCTTTTTATAAAGAATTATTTAATAATAACCAGATAAGATATGAAGATTTAGATCAAGTTCAACTAAAAGATCTTCCTACTACAAATAAAAAGGATATTATGGATAATTTTGATGAGGTAGTGACAGATAAGAATATCAGTAAAAAGAAGGTTATTAACTTTGTTGATAAGAATCCCCAGCCAACTTCTTTAATGGATAATAATTATCATGTTATCCACAGTTCAGGTACTTCCGGTGAAATCGGTTATTATATCTATAATAATAAAAACTGGGAATTACTTAAAGCAGTTGGTGCTTCCCGCCTATTTAAAAGCTTTGGGTTACAGAAGAAAAATTATGCTTTTATAGGTGCTTCAGATGGTCACTATGCGGGTATTAGTTTCTTTTTAAGCCCGGTCAATAGATTCGAACAGTACTTTTATAATGATTTTTTAGTGATGGATATAAACTATCCCCTCCATACCTATATTGATAAATTAAATGAATTACAGCCTGATGTAATAAGTGGATATCCCTCTGCAATCAAGATATTATTAGATTATCAAAAAGAAAACAAGCTTAATATACAGCCCAATAATATTATCTGTGGGGGAGAACCCTTAACAGAAGTGGCTTATCAAAAAATAAAAAGATACTGGCAGCAGGAACCTGTCAATTATTACGGAACTTCCGAATCAATAATGATGGGGGCCGGCTTTGGTAATGAGGGGCTATATATTTTTGATGACCTGATAATATTAGAGTTTGAAGATAATAAAACTTATTTAACAAACCTGTATAACTATACCGAACCATTAATTAGATATGAAATGGATGATTTAATATTAGAAGGAAATATAGAGAGTAAAAAATGGCCCTTTACCTTTATTAAAAATGTCTCCGGCCGGTCAGAAGATCTGTTGTGGCTGGAAAATGAAAACCAAAATTTAGACTTTATCCACCCTATTGTATTTGTTGAACTGCATATCAGGGGTTTAAAGAAGTTTCAAGTGATTAAAAGTGATGATTTAAATATTATATTCAAAGCAGTACCAAAAGAGGAGATTAAACAAGATGAGCTAAGAGATAATATTTTAAAAAGGCTAAATGAAATATTGGCAAAGAAAAACATGAAAAATGTTAATTTAGTAATAGATCTTGTAGATGATATTGCCAAAAATCCAAAGACGGGTAAGTATGAGATTATTAAAACCAGATTGAATAATTAACAATAACAGATTTACTAAATCCTAAAAATCCTTGACAGTTTAAAATTATTGTGCTAAAATTATATAAAATAAATGAATAATTAATCATAAAGTCTAAGAACAGGGCGAGTAGCTATTAACTGCTTGATTACAGAGAGTCGGTAGGGCTGAGAATCCGATATCAACAGCAGTAGTGAATGGACCTGGGAGATGCAGGGTGAAATTCTTTTTTAGAAGAGTATTCCTAAGCCGGTTTCTTACCGTTAAAAAAGAAGGAACTCAACTTTTGGTTTCCTAAATGAGTGGGCCAAATTTATTTGGTCAACATGGGTGGCAACACGGAATATAAGTCTTTCGTCCCTTTCGGGGTGAAGGACTTTTTTTAATTTTAAAATAAAAAAGTAGGTAAGTAGTGAGGATGATTATTATGATTATTTTAAAATTTATACTTAAAAATTATATCAATATGGATACCTGGTGGCGCATCTCTCTTTTTTAAACGGAGTAGTTGGAGTAGAAGATGAATAATAATAAAAAATTAAAAGGGAGATGAATTTAATGAATACTAAAGATTTAGTACAGGCTTCTTTGTTGGTGGCGATAGGCTTTATTTTACATGCGGTTTTTCCGCCTTTACTGTTAGGGATGAAACCCGACTTTTCTCTGGCGATGATGTTCATAGTCCTAATTATGAAAAGGGACTTTAAATTAGGTTTCTTGGTTGCTTTAGCAACCGGTATATTTACTGCTTTAACTACCGGTTTTCCCGGTGGGCAGGTAGCCAATATGGTGGATAAGATGGTAACTTTTCTCATAGTATTTGCTATGATGGGACCTATTTTGAATAGATTTAATAACAAAATTGGTGTAAGTGTAATCACTTTAGTGGGAACTCTTATTAGTGGCGGAGTATTTTTAGGTACTGCTGCCTTACTCTTTGGTCTGCCCGGACCATTTACAGTTCTGTTTTACACAATAGTTATTCCGGCCAGCTTAATTAATGCTTTTACAGCTGTTATAATTTTTTCCTCCATAAAAGTCGGAGCTAGAGTCACGTCCAATTACATTACTGACTAACCTCCGAGAAGGATGGGCGTAAAAAGCCCATCCTTTTTTAAAGGAAAAATTTTTTCTTTATAGAATATTATAAGTTAGAGCCTTAATTTTTTAATTTATTACAAATGGGGGAATTGAGTATGGAAGATATTCTTTATTTAGAAACCAAGGAGCAGTTAGAACTTATTGGGGATCCTTTTGTTCTTGATATAATTGATGCGATGGGACATGAAGTATATACCCGGCCAGAGATTATTGAAAAGATGCAGGAAAAACCGGATATGATTAATGATTATTTAGATAATATGATCAAAAATAATTTTTTAACAGTAATTGAAGAAGCTAAAGATAAAGACAAAGAAAAGTTAAGAGTAACAGCTAAGTCAATCGAAGGCAAGAACGCTTTATTTGAGTTTTTAGATAAAAAGGATTTACACTGGCTGCATGGTTATATCAACCATTTAGAAAATAGAATTGTTGATTTATTTAGTTATCTGGCAGAATTTGATGAACCTGAATCAAAATTAGAAGAATATAATTATACAAATGACCTTTATGCTTCTACTAATAAAGTTTATTTAACGGCTGAAGAAGCAAATGAATTAACAAATATGATAACAGAATATATTCGACAAAATCAGAAAGAGATGAAAGAAAAAAGTGAAGATGAAAAACATAATTTATATGAATTTTATGCCTATATGTTTCCTGAATTGAAAGAGTTTAAGAAAAAAGTTGAAAAAGATAATTAATTTCTTGAAAAGGCAGGTAAAACTGTCTTTTCTGAATTTATAGGGGTTGTGATTTATTGTGAGATATTATAAATACTCAAAACACTTAAAAAAAAGATATGGAGTTAAAACATATAAGATACCGGTTAATGTAAAGGTGAGCTGTCCTAACCGCGACGGTGCACTTGGTAGAGAAGGCTGTTTTTACTGTGGTGAAAGTGGGGCAGTTTTTCAAAACACGGATTATGAGAAAAGCATTGTGGAACAGATTGAATCACTTAAAAAAAATATTGCCGAAAAATATAACGCTGAAAAGTTCATTGCCTACTTTCAAAACTTTAGTAATACCTATTTACCTTTAGAGGAATTAAAACATCATATAAAAGAGGCGGCCTTTGTACAAGATGTAGTGGAAGTCTGTTTTTCAACCAGGCCGGACTGTATAAGTGACCGATATTTAAGAGAAATAACCGAGATGATTGAAGAAAATGATCTAAATATAAATTTTACTCTTGAATTGGGTCTGCAGACGGTTAACTACCATACCTTAAAAGATATAAATCGGCGTCATACCCTGGGGGAATTTATTGATGCTATTCTTACTGCCCATAGATATGGAATTAAGGTCGGGGTCCACTTGATTTTGAACTTACCCGGTGATGATATGGATGATGTTATTGAAAATGCTAAAGTATTATCGGCTTTGAAAGTTGATAATGTAAAACTACATGCCTTATACATAAGGGAGAATACCCAGTTTGCCGAACTATATGAAAAAGGTGAGTTAGAAATTGATAGTAAGGAAGACTATATGGAAAGAGTCCTTACTTTTTTAGAATATTTATCACCTGATATAGCGGTACAGCGGTTATTAGGAAGAGCACCGGAAGATAAAACCCTCTTTGTTAACTGGGGCAAACACTGGTCCCAAATTCATCAGATGATTTTAAACAAAATGGATAGAGTTGATTTTCAACAAGGCGACAAATATGATTACCTTGATGGTAAAGCTTTAAAAGTATTTGAATAATATATATTTCCAAAAGTGTTGAAAATCGGTGGTTAAAAAGTTACAATAATAAAAGAGAATATTATTTGGAGGGTTATAAATGGATATAGAAAAGATAGTACAGGATTCTAAAACAGCGGTTACAGAATTACTTGATATAATAAACTTAAGAAAAGATGATATATTTGTATTGGGTGGTTCTACCAGTGAAATAACCGGTAATAAGATTGGCACTGCTTCTAATCCAGAATTAGGTGAAAAAATAATCAATGGTCTTTTACCGATAATCAATGAAAACGAACTCTTTTTAGCTGTTCAGTGCTGCGAACATCTCAATCGCGCTCTAGTAGTTAAAGAAGAGTGTGCCTTAAAGTATAATTTAGAGGTTGTTAATGCCATCCCCCATAAAAAAGCAGGGGGCTCTCTGGCCGCTGCAGCCTATGAAATTTTTGATAAACCTGTTTTAGTGGAAAGAATAGCCGGTCATGCCGGTATAGATATTGGTGACACCTTAATTGGGATGCATCTTAAACATGTAGCAGTACCTGTTAGGATAGATTTAAAACAGATCGGAGAAGCCCATTTGACACTTGCCAGGACAAGACCGAAATTGATTGGGGGAGAAAGAGGTAAGTATCAAGAACACAGTAAGCATCTCAATTAAAATTAAAAAATATAATAATCAATCTTCAAGGGGGTGTTAAATTGAAGGTGGATAAGATAAAGAGCATCATAGCAGCTGTAGTTATTATAATATTTTTAATAACACCTACAATTTATGCCCAGGGTCAGGATCTCAATAATGCAAATGAACCAGAGTTAACAATTGAAATAGTAATAATGATTTTCTTGATAATAGTATTGATGTTATTGTTCTTTTTTGAACCTATTAGTATAGATTTAATTGCGCTTTCTGTACCTGTTATATTAATTGCCCTAGGACGCTGGACTAAAATTACACCCGAGGAATCGATTTCGGGTTTTGCTAATAAGGCTACGATTACGGTACTGGCTATGTTCATAATAAGTGCCGGGATACAGCAGTCCGGCATAATTCAGGTATTGGGTAGAAAGATTGCTAATATTACCGGCAGCAACCATTACCGACAGGTTGGTTTAATCACCGGTATTTCAGGTTCGATTGCAGGTATATTAAATAACACACCGGTCGTGGCCACAATGATACCGATGGTCAATGATATCGCGAGTAATACTAAAACCTCGCCTTCAAAGTTATTGATACCGCTTTCTTATGCCTCAATGATGGGCGGTATGGTAACTTTAATCGGTACTTCGACCAATCTGTTAGCGAGTGATATTTCGGCCAGATTAA
This sequence comes from uncultured Halanaerobiales bacterium, assembly GCA_964526845.1. Taxonomy (GTDB): domain Bacteria; phylum Bacillota; class Halanaerobiia; order Halanaerobiales; family M55B127; genus M55B127. The sequence continues at coordinate 19,459 of CAZGMM010000009.1, forward strand.
TTGACCATCCTTTTTCCATGTTTGAATTTACCAAGCTGGGAATTTTGATATTGGTAGTCGGTATAATATATTTAGTATCGATAGGTCATAGATTATTACCAAAGAGGATTGATGTTTCAGAAGGTCTTTTTGAAGAATATGAAATGAAAGAATATTTAACAGAGGTTGTCATTGAAGAAGATGCTCCTATAATCGGTCGAACACTTGATGAATTCAAAAAGAGTTCTGGTATGGATATGGATATTGTGTTATTAGGTAGAAAGGATCAACAGTATATTGAACCATCTTTTCATAAAAAATTAAAAAAGGGCGACCATTTAATTATCAGAGCTGACCATGAGACTATTTTAAAGGTGATGAAAAGAAATGGCTTTAGATTAGTACCCCATAGTGATATTTACGAAAAAAACTTAAAAGAACCACAAAAAGGCCAGAAACTTATGGAAGTAGTTATACCTTATGGTTCTTTTATGCAGGGACAAAGTATTTCTGATGTCAACTTTTTAGAAAGATATGAAACCACCGTATTGGCTATTAGACGTGGGGGAGGATTAACCCATAAACGGATGCACGATATCAAGTTACATGCCGGAGATGTACTCTTATTGATGGTAAGTGAAGATACGGCTGACCGTTTTCGTAAAAATGAAAATTTCATAATTTCTAAAGAGATTGACACCAGAGATTATGAATTTACAAAAGCGGTAAAGGCTATTTCTATATTTGTCGGAGTAGTTATCTTGGCAGCTTTAGATATTGTGCCCATTGTGATATCTGCCCTAGGGGGCGTTATTGCAATGACAGTAACTGGTTGTCTTGACCACAGCAGAGTCTATGAATCAGTAAATTGGGAAGTCATCTTTTTACTGGCCGGCCTGATTCCATTGGGCATGGCAGTAGAAAAAACTGGTACTGCCCAGTTTATTTCATTACAAGTACTGAGATTATCAAAGTATTTTTCTCCTTTTATAATGTTATTGGTTTTTTACTTTTTAACATCTTTATTAACAAATATAATAAGCAAGAACGCAAGTATAATCTTGATGATTCCCGTGGCCGTAAATGCAGCTCAGACTTTAAATGTGAATCCATTTTCTTTCATTTTGGCTGTAACCTTTGCAGCCGGGACTGCTTTTGTGACCCCAATTGGTAATCAGACCAACTTGATGGTCTATGGTCCGGGTGGATATAAATTTAAAGATTATGTAATAGTTGGTTTACCCTTACAAATTATATCAGGAATAGTTACCACACTAGGAATAGTAACTTTCTGGGGATTATAAATGAGGTGATCAAATGGAAAATTTAAAGATAGTAGTAGACAGTGCCTGTGATATACCGCAAGAGTATTTGGATAAGTATGATATTAAACTGTTACCTTTTCGCATCGTGGTAGATCAGGAAGAATATACTGATGGGGTGGACATCGATAAGGAGATGCTGTTTAAATTTCTTGCAGAAAAAAGACATATTAATACTTCCCAGGTAAGGGCAGTCGATTTTGAGAAAACCTTTACCGAATGTGCCCAAAAGGGAATAAAATGTTTATATCTGGCCTTTTCTTCCAAGATGTCGGGTGCCTGTCAGACCGCCAAATTAGTAGCTGAAAACGTAAAAGAAAAGTATCCTGAAGCCGTAATTGAAGTAGTAGATACCCAATGCGGTTCAACCGCAATCGGTCTTTTGGTAGCCAAAGCGATTCAATTTAAAAAGGATAACTTATCCTTTGCTGAAATAGTGGATAAGATAAAATTATTATCAGGCAAATTAGAGCACATATTTACCTTAGAAAATTTAGAAAGGCTTAAAACCGGGGGCAGAATAAGTAAAACTGCTGCCTTTGTGGGAGAATTGTTGAATATAAAACCTATTTTGGAAGTAAAAGATGGTAAGATTGATTTATTAAAAAAAGTGAGAGGCTATAATAAAGCCTATAGAAAAATTATAGATATCATGGAAGAAAGAGGTAGCGATTTAAAAGATCAGTTAATCGGTATAAGCTATGTAGGTGAAAAAGAAAAGGCTCAAAAACTAATAGATATGATCAAAGATCGTTTCGGTTCAGAAGATTTTATGGTTAATATGATTAGTAATGTTCTAACTGTTCACCTCGGTAGAAGTGGAGTGGGAGTATTTTTTATCAATAAAAAGTAAAGAGGAAATGCTATGAAAAAGAAAGTACTTTTAAGATTATTCGGTGAACTAAATGATTTTTTTAAAGACCCCGATCTTAAAATAAGAGAGATTACCTATAAAGATAGGCAGACTGTTAAGGATATTTTAGAAGGGATTGGTATACCCCATACTGAAGTTTACCTGATGAAAAAAGCGGATAAAATAATAGATTTTAGTTACTTAGTCAAAAACAATGATCTAATAAAAGTATATCCTGTCTTTAGGACCTTAGATTTAGAAACAGACCATGAAACGATAAGAAAAAAATTTCCTTTTGAACCAAAATTTATTGCGGATGCCCACTTGGGGAAGTTGGTTAGCTACCTTAGAATATTAGGATTTGACACCCTCTATTTTAATGACTACGGGGATAAGTTCTTAGCCCAAAAATCGAGTGAAGAAAATAGGATTTTACTGACCAGGGACCACGGTCTTTTGATGAGAAAAAATGTTAAGTACGGTTATTTTGTAAGAGCCGACCTGCCAAAAAAGCAGTTAAAAGAGGTAATCGCACGCTATAACCTGCTTGAATATATAAACAAAGCAAGCCGCTGTCCCAAATGCAACCATTTACTTAAAAGAATTGAAAAGGATAAAATTATCGATAGGTTAGAACCGAAGACCAAAAAATATTTTAATAAATTTTATATCTGCCCGAACTGTGATCAGATTTACTGGAAGGGATCACATTTTAACAGGATCGATAATTTAATCGAAAATATAGAGGATGAAATTAAAAATGGCTTATAAACACAGGAAGTATCCAGAATGGTCCTGGTCTTTATCAAGACACAGGACTTTTAAAAAATGTTTAAGGAAATATTATTATCAGTATTATAAAAGCCATAACGGCTGGGAATGGGATGCACCCGAAGAAAACAAAAAAGTCTATCGACTTAAGAAGCTTCAGTCTATTGATTCTATTTTAGGTAATTCTATTCACCATCTGCTGCATCAAATAATTCATGATGGCTTTCCATTAAATAGGAGCGTGCTTGATAAAAAGATTAAGAAGACGCTTAATGATGCAGTTCGCTCTTCTCAAAACATCCCGGCCTGGGAAGTTAATCCATCCAACCATACCATGCTTAAAGAAGTTTATTATAACGATCAATTAAGCGAGAGAAAGATCGAAAAGATAAAATATAAGAAGGAACAGATCTTAAATTATCTATTAAATACTGATATTATTGGGAATATAAAAGATTCCTATTATATTAAATCTTTTGATACCTCAACTTTTGAAAATTTTGATTTTAAGGGAACTAAAGTATATGCTATTCCCGATTTAATCTATAAAAAGATGAAAGATAAAAAACCCAATATAATAGATTGGAAAACCGGTAAACAGAAAAATAGTGAGATTGATCAGTTAAAACTTTATACCTACTATTATTATAATGAGTATGATTATAAAGGAATTATTGACACTTCTTTTATATACTTATATGAACAAAATATAGATGATTATCAGTTTGGAGAAGAGATCATAAGTGAAGTAGAAAATAAAATGAATAAAAGTTTAAAAGAGATGAAAGAGTATTTGAAAGAGGAAAAATGGAATAGACCTTTAGAAGAAAATGTATTTGAAAGAAGGACCAATGATATAGTCTGCAGTTACTGCAAGTTTAGAGAATTATGTTATAGATAGTTAGAGGTGAAAGTTTGGATTTATATTTAGATAAAGGCCATAACAATAGAATAGCGGAAGCAATAGCTGAGTTTGATTTAATTCAAAAAGATGATAAAATTTTGGTAGGGTTGTCAGGAGGAAAGGATAGTGCTTTTTTGCTTTATGCCTTAAAAATTTTTAATCTCCATTCTGCCATTGACTTTGATTTAAGTGCAGCTACTGTTGATCTAGGTTTTGCAGAAAGTAACCATCTTCCCTATTTAAAAAGACTCTGTCAGGAATTAGAAGTTGATTTAGAAGTAATTGAAACCGAAATATATAAATATATATTAGATGAAGAAAGTAGTAATCCCTGTTCAAAATGTGCTCACTTTAAAAAAGGTGCACTCGTTGATTATATGAAGGCCAACGATTTTAAAAAATTAGCCTTCGGGCACCATTATGATGATGCTGTTGAAACCTTTCTGATGAGCATTTTGTATTCAGGTCAGGTGAACACCTTACAACCTAAAAGGTTTTTAAGTGACAATCAGGTCTATATAATCAGGCCCCTAATTTACTTAAGAGAAAAGAGGATTAGGGCAGCCAAAAATAGAATAGAGTATGATGATAGTTTTGTGAAATGTCCTTATGATAATAATACAAAGCGAGCAGAGATCAAAACAATATTAGATAAAATAAAGTTTAATAAACAGATCTTTCATAATATTGCGGCTGCTATGAGAGAAGATTCTATCAAGGAAATGTGGCCTAAAAAGATGGCTCAAAATATATTAGCAGATAAAATTGACGCGATTTGGAAGGATTAAAAATAGTTAGTATGTTTGAATATATATAATAATAGTAATAAAGGAGGAATTATTAATGAGTAAAGTATACTTTGCTGATATAAGAGCTAGAAGTGAAGGTACAAGTAAAATCAAAAAGATAAAGAAGCTTTTCGATGAAGCCGGGTTCGGTGATTTAATTGAGGAAGAAGATTTTACGGCCGTTAAAATTCACTTTGGTGAACACGGTAATGACGGATATTTAAATCCGGTATTTGCCCGTCAGGTAGTCGATAAAATCAAAGAACATAAAGGCAAACCATTTGTGGCTGATACAAATACCCTGTATTCAGGAATGAGACATAATTCTATAGATCATAATACTATAGCCAACTTACACGGTTTTAACTTTTCTGTCTTAGATGCACCAGTTATTATAGCAGATGGGTTGAGAAGCCAAAACTTTTTAGAAGTGGAAATTGGCGCTAAACATTTCAATAAAGTCAAGATAGCTTCTGATTTTGTCCATACGGACGGAATGATTGTGATGTCTCATTTCAAGGGACATGAAATTGCTGGGTTTGGTGGATCCATCAAAAATATAGCGATGGGTTGTGCCCCAGCTGCCGGTAAAAAAGATCAGCATAATGTAGATATTGAATCAGATAATGATAAGTGTATTGCCTGTGGAACCTGTGCTGAAGTTTGTCCGGAAAATGCGATTGTAGTTGAAGATTTTGCAGTTATTGATCCTAAAAAATGTATTGGGTGTGGAGAATGTATTACGGCCTGTCCTGTTGATGCCATCGGTATGGACTGGGAGTCTGAAATAAGGCCTTTTATGGAAAGAATGACTGAATATGCTTATGGAGCGGTTAAAAATAAATTGGGTAAAGTTGGATTTATCAACTTCCTACTTGATATTACGCCCGAATGTGACTGTGCTCCTTTTAGTGATGCTCCCCTAGTTCGCGATATCGGAATTTTAGCTTCTAAGGACCCCATTGCCCTGGATAAAGCAAGTTATGATTTAGTTAATAAACAGGAAGGATTAAGACATTCTCACTTAGAGAAAAACTATGAACCGGGTGAAGATAAGTTTAAAGGTTCTCGTGACCACACTGAGGGTACGATCCAATTGACCTATGGAGAAGAACTTGGTATGGGAGAAACCGAGTACGAATTAATTGAAATTTAATATAAACTATTTGAGGTGAAATGATGGACATCAAGAAGAAATACATGAAGATTTTTAGAAAGAATCTATATCTAAATAATAAAAAGAGTAAAAAAATTATCAAACAAGTTGAGGCTGAAATAGATGATATTTTAAGTAGATATGAAGATGAGGCTAAGGCATATAACGAAGAGATGGAAGGGGCTATACCTTATGCCCTTCGTTTAACCCGGGAAAATGCGGACTATATTGAAGATTTGGGTTTAGTTAATGCCATTAAGTTTTCTTCCAAAGTACCTCATGTAGATATAAAAAGCAAGATGCAAATAGGTAACCTCCCTGTTTTTCATCTGACCAGTGGATATAATAGGGAAAAAGGCGGCTATGATGTAGCCAAAGGTATAATCGCGATAGGAAGTAAGGCCCGGGGTGTAATTGCCTTTGGTAAATTAGCCTATGGTTTAATTGCAATCGGAGGTTTAAGTATTGGACTGCTTTCTTTTGGTTTTTTATCAGCCGGCGTATTTTCAGTGGCCGGTTTAGCCTTTGCCTTTTTATTAGCGATCGGGGGAATTAGTATTTCAGCTATTGCTTCAATAGGGATTGTTGCCCTTTCATCCTTGGCTGCTTCAGGCCGGGTTGCAATGGCCCACTTTGTGCAAACAGGCCAAAAAATGAGCGAGAATATGCCGGCCTGGTTTGCGGCAATGGCAAATAATATAGGGATGGTTATCTTAGTTTTTGAGATGATAATTATAGGAATAGGTTTAATTATTTTCTATTTTGAATATCTTTCAAAAAGAAATTATGATGATTAAAACAATCCCGCGGAAGCGGGATTTTTCCTAGTTAAGTTCATAGCAGTCGATGGAGTTGATTTTTTTGAAAGAAATTGAAAAACATTCAGCAAAATATAAATATATTATTGAAGGGCCTATTTTGAAATCTTTAATTACTTTAGCCTGGCCCATTATGTTAAGCCAATTGATGCAGACCTTATATAACCTGGCAGATACGCTCTGGTTAGGTAGAGTTGGCCCGGAAGCGGTTGCTGCTATTTCAATTAGCTTTCCGATTGTCTTTATGATGATTTCAATAGCAGCGGGACTTACTATTGCCGGTACGGCTTTAATAGCTCAACATAAAGGTAGGGGAAACTTAAATAAGATAAATAATATTATCGGTCAGCTGTTTTCATTTATAGTATTTTTATCAATTGTAATCAGTATAGTAGGATCTGTTTTAGCTACCGATATTATCATATTGATGGGGGCAGAACCGGAAATAGTGCCTGATGCAGTATCATATCTTAGAACCATTTTTACAGGTATGCCCTTTATGTTCATATTCTTCATTTTCTCTTCAATATTAAGGGGGATTGGAGATACCAAAACACCTTCAATTATGATGTTCTTTTCTGTAACCATTAATATTATTTTAGACCCCTTATTTATTTTTGGGATTGGCTTTTTCCCTGAGTTAGGTGTAGTAGGGGCTGCCTTAGCAACTATTATTGCCCGCGCGATAGTGGCCATTTATGCCTTAATAATTATTGAAAAGGGTGTAGATGGATTTTACTTAAAGTTATCTAACCTGAAATGGGATTTTAGTATTATCAAAAAGATCATAAGAATAGGAGTACCTTCCTCAGTCGAACAGTCTATGATTTCCCTGGGACAGGTGCTCATGACCAGTTTAGTTGCCGGTTTTGGGACCATGACTTTGGCTGCCTACGGGATTGTCAATAGGATAATTAGTTTGCCAACAATTTTAGCTTTTGGGGTAGCAGCGGCTGCTACCACGATGGTCGGTCAAAACATTGGGGCAGATAAAAAGGAAAGGGCTGAAAAAACCGCCCTGGTCAGTCTAGGTATCATATTTATTAGCATGAGTATTTTAGGTGTTGTACTATTTTTTAAACCTAGATTTGTAATTAAAATATTCAATGATGCCCCGGCCGTAGTTAAATATGGTTCCAGTTATTTAAGGATTGTAGCCTTGACCTTTGGATTTTTGGGAGCAATGTATGTGGGTAATGGTGTTTTTAAAGGAGCCGGTAAAACGGTTCCCCCGATGGTAATATCTTCTTCATCCTTATGGGTGTTTAGGTTAGGTATAGCCTATTTATTAATTACAATCTTTTCTATGTCTCAGGTAGGTCTCTGGTGGGCAGTTGCCCTTTCCCATCTGGGTGGATCTCTCTTGGGATTAATCTGGTTAAAAATATCAAATTGGAGTACAGCTGTCATCGATTAATTAATTCTTGCGAGGTTAAATTTGAATTATTTAAAAAATTTAGAGAAATTCATGAAAAAATACAATTTTTTGTTGACATTATTTCATTGTTTGGTTATAATATTAAATGTGAAAATAATATTAAAGTGAGTGATGTTTTAATGAAGAGGAGAGTTCTTTAATCTCATCAAACTGAAGATGGTGTGTTTTAATCCCGGGGATTTCTATGCCTACTGTCTTTAGGCGGGATTAGAACTGATGATTAATGAACTCTGTGTTTAACTTTAGGTGAAAAAATAATATAAATGAGTTTATATTACCACAGGTTTATTGTACCTGTGGTTTTTTGTTTTTATATAAGAAGGGAGCTAAAAATGAATTTTAATAAATTAGGTTTAAATAGATTTGAATATAATATAGAGGATAAAAATAAATTAGCAAGAGTCTCAGCTCAGTATAGAGATTTATATAAAATAATAACTGCTGAGGGAGAAATAATGGCCGCTTTATCAGGTAATAGTTACTTTAAATCCAGCAAAGGTAACTTTCCAGTAGTGGGGGACTGGGTGATCTTTGATCAGTATAACAAAGAAAGTAATGGTTTGATTAAAGAAGTCTTAACCAGAAAGAGTCAGCTCTCCAGAAACCAGGCCGGTAAAAAAGAGGCAGAACAAATTATAGCCGCAAATATTGACATAATTTTTATTGTTACTTCTTTAAATCAGGACTTTAATCCCCGCCGCTTAGAAAGATATATGACGATTGCCTGGGACAGTGGGGCTAAACCTATAATTATTTTAAATAAATCAGATTTATGTGGTGATAAAGAGTATTATATTGATGAAATCAATAATATTGCTTTTGGTACTGAATATATAATAACAAGTTGTGTTAACAATGAAGGTATTGGGAAAATAAGGGAAATATTAAATCCCAATAAAACAGCAGTTTTAGTCGGTTCTTCCGGGGTTGGTAAGTCTTCTTTAATCAATCTATTGTTAGAAGAAAAGAGACAGGATATAAAGGATATAAGGGCAGATGATGCGCGGGGAAGACACACAACTACTAATAGAGAACTTTTTTTAGTACCTGAGGGGGGAGTTATCATTGATACTCCCGGCATGAGAGAAATACAGCTCTGGGTGGATGAAAATTCATTAGATAATGTATTTAGTGAAATAGAACAGTTTGCGAGAGATTGTAAGTTTAATGACTGTACTCATACCCATGAACCAGGCTGTGCAGTTAAAAATGCTGTAAAAGAAGGTAAGTTAAGTGAAGATAGATTAAATAATTACTTTAAAATGAAAAAGGAGATAGAGTATCAAAGATTAAAAGAAAAGTACAATGCCAAAAAAGCCAACAAGATTAAATGGCAAAAATTAATGAAGAACTAAATACAAAAAAAGGAGGTATTAAATATGGGATTAAAATGGTATGAAAATTTATATGAAGATTATGGTAAAAGTTATGAAGAAGAACCATTTGTAAAAGGAACAGAAGGTGAAGTTGATTTTATAGAAAAAGAACTTGATTTCAATAAAGATAAAAATATATTAGATATAGGGTGTGGCACAGGCCGGCACTCTTTAGAGTTAGCAAAAAGAAGTTATAAGGTAACTGGGATAGATTTATCTGAGTCAATGATTGAGCAGGCTAAAAGGAAAAGAGAAGAGGCAGGTTTAGATGTTATCTTTAAAATAAAGAATGCCTTAAATCTTGATTATCATAAGGATTTTGATTTAAGTATAATATTATGTGAAGGTGCCTTTAGTCTGATGGAAGATGATCCAAAAGACTACAGGATTCTTAAAAATGCCTATAATGCATTAAAGGATAACGGAAAATTAATACTAACTGTCCTCAATGTCTTTAAACAAATTGCAGAGGACAATGAAAACTTAAATCTAAAAACATTAAGGGAAGAATTTGTCCTAGAAGTGGAAGATGATAATGGCAAAGAAAAAACTATTCAAGCTAAACAAAGATATTATACTCCCAGTGAAATTAAGTGGAGGCTTAAAAATATAGGATTTAAGCAAATTGATATATATGGATGTGAACTTGGTAACTTTAATAGAAAGAGAAAGGTGAACAAAAAAGATATGGAATTTTTGGTGATAGCGAAAAAAGAATGATTATTTTGAGGTGATAATAATGCGATTTACATATACTGAAGATGAATATAAGATGGTTTTCGAATTTCATACAGATGAGTATGTGATTGAAATAGAAATAGAAAAGATATAATAAATAGGGGAAGGGCTTCCCCTATTTTGTTTGACAACAATATTCTAATATGGTAATATACTCATAAGGTGGTGTAGACAATGGAAGAAAAATTATTTGAAGCGAGAGAAAAGATCATGAAATCACTGGCCAATAAATATAGATTAAAGATTGTAGATAGTCTGGGAAAAAAGAGTCAGATGTGTGTATCTGACCTCGAAGAAGCCCTAGATTTGAACCAATCTTCGGTTTCAAAACATCTTAATATCTTAAAAGAAGCCGGGGTAGTAAAATCGAAAAGGGAAGGTTTGAAAGTATATTATTCATTGAGAACCCCCTGTATAATAAACTTCTTTGCATGTATGGATAATGTCATAAAAGATGAAATAAATGAGAGGCTAAATTTATTCTAATAATATTTGAGGTGAAAAAATGAGTAAAGTAAAAAAACTATCTTTATACATAGCAGTTTTTCTGGCTGCTTTTTATGTACCAATTAATAATCCGAAATTCCAGCAGGCAGTTTTAGAATCTTTTTATATGGTAAAAGAGTATGCCCAGGAACATGTGTTGTTTTGTTTAATCCCTGCTTTTTTTATCGCAGGGGCGATAGCAAATTTCGTTTCTAAAAATGCTGTTATAAAATACTTTGGTAGTGAAGCAAAGAAATGGGTCTCCTATTCTGTGGCTTCAGTTTCAGGCACAGTTTTGGCAGTTTGTTCCTGTACGGTCTTACCACTTTTTGCCGGTATTTATAAAAGAGGGGCCGGTATCGGACCAGCTACCGCCTTTTTATATTCGGGACCCGCTATAAATGTATTGGCAATAATCCTGACAGCACGAGTTTTAGGCTGGCAGCTGGGATTAGCACGGGCAGTTGGAGCCGTCGTATTTGCAGTAGTAATTGGTGTATTAATGGCGATAATTTTTAGAAAAGAAGATAAGGAAAGGCTGAAAGGTGATTTTGCCCTTGGTGATGATGGTAAGGAAAGCAGAAATAATTTTCAAAACTTAATATACTTTATAACCTTAGTATTAATTTTGATCTTTGCAGCCTGGGCAAAGCCCAGTAGTGAGACTGGTTTTTGGAGATTTATTTTCAGTATTAAATGGCCGGTTACCATTACTTTACTTGTTTTACTTGGTATTCAATTAAAAAGCTGGTTTACTAAAAACGAATTAAAGGACTGGGTTGATTCAACCTGGGATTTTGCTCAACAGATCTTACCTTTACTTTTTGCCGGTGTAATTGTAGCCGGATTTTTGATGGGAAGACCTGGCAATGAAGCAGGTATAATACCGGCCAGTTGGATATCTAGCTTTGTGGGCGGAAATTCACTTTTGGCTAACTTTACAGCTTCAATTTTAGGAGCATTTATGTACTTTGCAACCTTAACCGAGATACCTATTTTACAGGGCTTGATGGGTTTAGGAATGGGCAAAGGTCCTGCCCTAGCCTTGCTGTTAGCTGGACCTGCCTTGAGTTTACCTAACATGTTGGTGATTAGAAGTGTAATGGGAACTAAAAAGACTTTGGTATTTATTAGTCTGGTGGTTGTAATGGCTACCTTTAGTGGTTTTATCTACGGAACGTTTGTAATATAAAAATTTGAGGAGATGATTTTAATGAGAAAATTTGAGGTATTTGGATCGGGTTGTCCAAACTGCAAGAAGGCAGAAAGTAATATAAGAGAAGTTATTGATGAGTTAGATTTAGAGGCAGAAGTAATTAAAGTTCAGGATATGAACGATATGGCTGAACGGGGAGTAATGTTAACCCCGGCGGTTGCTTTAGACGGCGAAATGAAAGTAACCGGCAAGGTTCCTACTAAAGAAGAAATCAAAGGATGGATCTAGCAAAATAACTGTCATTTGTTCGATAAACATGATTAGAAAATTTAATATATATGCAAATTATAAAAAGGAATCCTGTGTTTTAGGTAGAAATATAAAAACATACCTAGACATAGGATTTTTTTATATATTGGGGGTATTATTTTGGTTAAAATATTAGTTTCGGGTAAGAGTAAAGCCTCTGGGAAAACCACTTTAGTAGAAAAGATAATTAAAAACTTAAGAGGAGATATATACGTCATTAAAAGTTCCATTCATGATAGATATGATAAATTTGAATTAATAGACGACAAGGAGATTATCTTAGAAAAAGATACTGATACTGAGATATTCAGCAGAGCAGGGGCGGATAAAGTATATTACCTTAAATCAAATAGAGCCAATTTAAAAGAAGGTATAGAACAAGAATTTAATAAAATAAAAGGTTATGATTATCTAATTGTAGAAGGTAATAGTATTATTGATTTTATTGTTTTCAACTTCGTATATTATCTTGATAAAAAAGGAGGGGATAAAAAGAAATCAGCTGAAAAGTGTAAAAAGAAGGCAGATGTAATAATAAATTCTGATAATGATTATGAAATTGAATTTAACCAGGATGTAATAAGCTGTTTTAAAGCTCATTTACTGGGACACAGCCTTAATATTCCACTGAAAAAAGTAGGAGATATGATAAATGAAGCAAATATCAAAGTTGAAAATTGTCAGTTGGGTTTATTTTAAATATAAGAGATTTAGAACATTAAAAAAGGGGTAAAATATTATGGATATTGATTTAAAAAAATTAGATCCTATCATTGATAACTATATTGATAAAAGGGGGAAGTTAATTCCCATCTTAAATGAAGTCCAACAAAAGATTGGTTACTTGCCGATAGAGGTTCAGGAACATATCAGTAAGAGATTAAATATACCGATGAGTGAGATATATGGAGTAGTTTCCTTTTATTCATTTTTTAAAACTCAGCCTAGTGGTGAACATACAATAGGTTTATGTATGGGTACTGCCTGTTATGTAAAAGGGGCTGAAGAAATAATGGATAAATTAAAGGATTATCTGGAGGTAGAAATTGGCGAAACAAGTTCAGATGGCAAGTTCACCTTGACTTTAACGAGGTGTTTAGGTACCTGCAGCATGGCTCCTGTAATGATGATCGATGATGAGGTACATGGTTCTTTATATCCTGAAAAAATACCGGAAATCTTGAAACGATATTAACCTATAAGAGAGGAGATATATATGCTGAATAAAGAAGTTTTAGTCTGTGCAGGGACCGGCTGTTTGTCTTCGGGAGCACAAAAGATTTATGATGAATTTGATAGATTATTTGACCACTATAAAGAATTAGAAGATTATGACCTAAAAAAATTCGTTAAGAAAACTGGTTGTGCTGGACCGTGCAGTCTCGGACCTGTTGTAATTATAAAACCGGATAACACTTTTTATGGTAATTTAGAAGTTGAAGATGTAAGTAGGATAGTATTAGAAGATCTTTTAGAAGATAAGGTTGTAAAAGATTTATTGATCTTTGAAGATGAAGAGTCCAAAGAAAAATATGAGGACCTTAGATTTATCAAAAACCAAAAAAGAATTGCTTTAAAGAATACAGGTGTAATCGACCCCAATAATATAGACGACTATATTGAAAATGAAGGCTATAAGGCCATAGAAAAAGTCTTAAATGAAATGTCTCAAGAAGAAGTGATCAAAGTAGTTAAAGACTCAGAATTAAGAGGTAGAGGTGGAGCCGGTTTCCCGACCGGTCTAAAATGGGAATTTACATATAAAGCCGAGGGAGATGAAAAATTTGTGGTCTGTAATGCCGATGAGGGAGACCCCGGTGCTTTTATGGACCGCAGTATTTTAGAAGGAGATCCCCATAGTATAATTGAGGCGATGACAATTGCCGGTTATGCTGTTGGGGCCACGAAAGGATATGTTTATGTAAGGGCAGAATACCCCTTGGCAGTTAGAAATTTAACCCAGGCTATTAAAGATGCAAGAGCGAATGATTATTTGGGAGAAGATATCTTTGGAAGTGGTTTTGATTTTGATATTGAAAAAAGAGTAGGGGCTGGAGCTTTTGTTTGTGGTGAAGAAACAGCCTTAATTGCCTCAATAGAGGGCTCAAGAGGTTATCCAAGGCCTAAGCCTCCTTTCCCAGCCAATTCCGGTTTATGGGGACAACCCACCCTTATAAATAATGTTGAAACATATGCTAATATCCCGCAAATAATATTAAATGGGAGTGATTGGTTTAGCCAGTTTGGTACCAAAAACAGTAAAGGTACAAAAGTTTTTGCAGTGGCCGGTGATGTTCACAATACGGGTTTGGTTGAAGTACCCTTCGGTACCACTTTAAGAGAGATTATCTTTGATATAGCCGGTGGAATTCCAGATAATAAAGAGTTTAAAGCCGCCCAAATTGGGGGACCATCTGGCGGTACTATCCCGGCTGAATATTTAGATATGAAGATCGATTATGAAAGCCTCCAAGAGATCGGTGCAATTGTTGGTTCCGGTGGCTTAATCATTATGGATGAAGATAACTGTATGGTTGATGTGGCAAGATTCTTTTTAGATTTTACCCAAGATGAATCCTGTGGTAAATGTACCCCCTGCCGGGTGGGAACCAAACGGATGCTCGACATATTAGAAAGAATTACTTCCGGAGAAGGCCAGGAAGGTGATATTGAAAAGTTAATTGATTTAGGAGAAACAATCAAGGAAACATCACTTTGTGGTCTCGGGCAGACCGCCCCCAATCCCGTATTAAGTACCATTGAATTTTTCAGGGATGAATATGAAGACCATATTTATAATAATAAATGTAAAACAGGTAAATGTGATCTCGGCAATGAAGCTGATTGTTATCTAATTGATAAAGACACCTGTATTGGTTGTACAGTCTGTGTAAATGAATGCCCTGTAGATGCAATCAGTGGAGAACGGAAAAAACCACATGATATTGACTGTGAGATCTGTATTGTCTGTGGGGCCTGTGAAGAAGTTTGCCCGGTAGATGCAATTTCAAAGCAGGAGGGTGTTAAAAATGAAATTTAAAATAGATAATAGAGAATATACATCTGATAAAAAACAGACTATCCTCGAATTTGCAAGAGACAACGGTATTTATATACCTGCTTTGTGTTACAGTCCTTATCTAAGTATCAGTGGAGCCTGTCGGATGTGTATAGTAGAAGATAAGGAAAACAATGAACTTGTTACTTCCTGTACCACCGATATTTATGATGGGATGGAAATCGAAACCAAGAATGAAAAAATAGAAGGTTATAGAAAGACCATTTTAGACTTATTACTATCAGACCATGATATTGAATGTATGACCTGTGAGGCAGATGGAAACTGTGAACTACAGGACCTCGCCTATGAATACGGGTTAGAAGAATCTTCCTTTAAAACAGAAAGCGAAAATGATAGAGTATTTGATTTCTATAAAGACAATGAATTTATCGAGCTGGACCCCAACAAATGTATCCTCTGTGGAAAATGTATCAGGGTTGATAAAGAAGTTCAATGTTCAGATGCAATTGATTTTGTCGAAAGGGGTTTCCAGACCAAAGTAGGAACTACCTTTGATCAGGGCTTTGATAGTGAACGTTCAACCTGTGTGTTCTGTGGTCAGTGTGTGGAAATGTGTCCAACAGGAGCACTCACCTATATACCATCTAAAAATAGAGGGAGGGCAAAAGACTTTAGAAAAGTTGTTACCACCTGTCCTTATTGTGGAGTGGGCTGCCAGCTGGAATTAAGAATTAAGGATAATGAAATAATCGAAGTGGGTTCGGTCTATAGAGATGATACGCCCAACCCGTCTGGAGAAGCCTGTGTTAAGGGCAGATTTGGTTTAGAATTTGTAAACCACCCCGACCGTTTAAAAAACCCGATGATAAGAAAAAATGGAGAGTTAGAAACAGTCAGCTGGGATGAAGCCTTAGATTATGTAGCTGATAAATTCACAGAACTGAAAGATAAATACGGTCCGGATGCCCTGGCCGGTTTAAGTTCAGCTAAATGTACCAATGAAGAGAACTACTTAATGCAGAAGTTTATGAGGGCAGTTATAGGAACTAACTCTGTAGATCACTGTGCAAGACTCTGTCATGCTTCCACCGTGGCCGGACTTGTGAAAGCCTTTGGTTCAGGTGCAATGACCAATTCAATCGGTGAAATAGAGGGTTCAGATGTAATATTTATTACCGGATCCAATCCCACCGAAAACCATCCAGTTATAGGAAGCAAGATAAAGAAAGCCTATAAAAATGGTACTAAAATTATTGTAGCTGACCCAAGAGAAATTGAGTTTTCTCCATTAGCTGAAGTTTCTATCCATCAAAAACCAGGTACAGATGTTGCCCTATTAAATGGTTTGATGCATGTAATAATTAAAGAAGATTTACATGATAAAGAATATATTGAAAAGAGAACCGAAAACTTCGACATCGTAAAAGAAGTAGTATCAGAATATACACCTGAAAAAGTGGAAGAAATTACCGGTGTAGATAAAGAAGATATCATAAAAGCCGCCCGTTTATTTGCCAAAGCAGATAAGGGTGCGATTTACTTCGCGATGGGTATCACCCAACACCGCACTGGTACAGATAATGTATTATCGATTGCTAATTTAGCGATGTTAACCGGGAATGTAGGATTTGAAAGTACTGGTGTAAACCCATTAAGAGGGCAAAACAATGTACAGGGAGCCTGTGACTTAGGGGCCCTATC
Organism: uncultured Halanaerobiales bacterium; assembly: GCA_964526845.1. Taxonomy (GTDB): domain Bacteria; phylum Bacillota; class Halanaerobiia; order Halanaerobiales; family M55B127; genus M55B127. Next base: position 36,276 of record CAZGMM010000009.1, read on the forward strand.
CAATGTTTATCCCGGTTATCAATCGGTTGAAGATCCCGATATTAAAGAGAAATTTATGGATTACTGGGATGTAGATTACCTATCAGATGAAATTGGTTTAACAGTAGTTGAGATATTTAATGCCGTAAATGATGGGAACTTACATGGTTTATATATCATGGGAGAAAATCCGATGATTTCTGACCCAGATCAAACTCATATCCAGCAGGCCTTAGAAGATGTTGAATTCCTGGTTGTACAGGATATATTCTTAAGCGATACGGCCGAATTTGCGGATGTAGTCCTGCCTGCGGCCAGTTTTGCAGAAAAAAATGGTACTTTTACCAATACTGAAAGAAGGATTCAAAAGGTTCAAAAAGCAGTAAATCCGCCGGGAGAAGCCAAACCCGATTGGGAGATCATTACAGAATTAGCTAACCGCATGGGTTATAAGATGCATTATAATAATGCAGCCGAAATTTTAGATGAAATAGCTGATTTAACTCCTATATATGGTGGGATTAGACAGCCTCGCTTAGGCCAAACCGGCTTACAGTGGCCCTGTACTGATCAAGATGATCCCGGTACTAAGTTCCTTCATAAGGGAGAATTTTCTAGAGGGAAAGGTAAGTTTAATTCAGTAACCTATATTCCACCCGCGGAAGAAGCGGATGAGGATTATCCCTATATCATGATGACCGGCCGAATGTTATATCAATTCCATACGGGAACAATGACCAGAAATTCCGCTTCAATTGATAGGCATCAACCAGATGCATATGTTGAAATAAATAAAGAAGATGCCCAAGAATTGGGAATTGAAAATAAAGATAGAGTAAAGGTAACTTCCAGGAGAGGTGAAGTAGAGACCTATGCCAAGGTTGGTGAAAGGGTTAGAAAGGGACAAATTTTTATGCCGTTCCATTATGCAGAAAGTCCTGCCAACCGCTTAACCAATCCAGTCTTAGATGAAGATGCCAAGATTCCCGAATTAAAAGTAACTGCAGTAAAGATTGAAAAAGTCAGTTAGGGTGGTTGAATATGAATGCGATAATATTAGCAGGTGGCAAAAGTTCTAGGTTTGGCACCAATAAGGCACTATATAAATTAGAACAGAAGCCGATGTTAATGAATATAATTGAAAAATTAAATCCTCTATTTGATAAAATTTACGTAATCGGAAACAAAAATTATGATTATAACAACTTAAAAAATGTAGAATACTTAGCCGATGAAATACCCAACAAAGGACCTCTAGGAGGATTATACACGGGCCTTAAAGCGACAGAAAGTGAGTACAATTATCTGCAGGCCTGTGATATGCCCTTTGTGTGCAAAGAATATTTAGAATACATGAAAAACCATATTAAAATCAATAGTAATTATGATGCCTATATCCCGGAAAAGAACGGATATTTAGAACCCTTTGTGGGTATTTATAAAAAAAATATAAAAGATGAAGTATTGGACTTAATAAGAGAGGGAAAATTAAATTTTGATAATCTGTTTGAAAAAATAAAGATTAGTAGGATAGCAGAAGGCAAATTAGAAGAGATAGCAGATACAGATAGAATATTTTTTAACATCAATAAAAAAGAAGATTTGATTAAATATAAAAACTTCAAAGCAAAATAAGACATTAAAAAGGGCAGCACTTCAAGTGCTGCCCTTTACT
>CAZGMM010000010.1:0-37661 GCA_964526845.1 uncultured Halanaerobiales bacterium
TTGCTCTTTGAACTGTTCTTTTAAGTTGGTCTTCATTAATCTCTAAATCAATCATGTTAACTCTCCTTATCAGATTATTTATTTACTTCATTTATACTTCGTTTATTAAATAATTTAATACCATTTTTTCTTAGATTTAGTTAGTACTTCAGTGCCATCTTCAGTCACCAAGAAATTCTGTTCATAAGAAACTGTGCCTGTTCCTGGTTTATACAAAGCTTTCTCTACTGCTAAAAACATATTAGATTTTATTATTATATCCTCATTTTCAACCAACCAGGGCCTTTCCCAGGTCATACCGATTCCATGTCCCCAGTGGGGTGGATAGGCGGCATAAATCTGGGCTGGGTCATCCTGTTTTTGAGATAAGCTTACTCCTTTTTCTTCTAAATAACTATCTCCAATAGAAACTAATTCACTTACTTTCATACCAGGTTCAATTGACTTTATCAAATACTCACAAGATTCTGTGACTAAATCCAACATCTCTTTTTGTGCAGGAGAAGGTTTACCTCCCACAATGGTACTTCTACCAAAATCGCAGATATAGCCTTCGTACGCAATAATTAAATCTATCCTAAATATTTCACCATTTTTTAACAACCTATCACCATCATAACCGGGAAAGTCAATGCTGTGGGCTGAATTACTATATGGACCGGAACTGGTTACTACAAAGTATAGGGCGGCACCTTCTGCAAATACTTTTTCGATAGCTGGAGCAATAACTTGTGATTCAGTTAGTCCTTCTTTTACATTATTCATTGCAATATCGATTGCTTCAGTCCCTATTTCACATGCTTTTTTAATTGCTGTTATCTCTCTAGAACTTTTTATTCTACGTTGAGGGTTTAAAATATGTTCTGTCTCTACTAATGATAAATCGGGAAGTTGATCTACTATGTTTCTATAATGGTGATAGGTCATTACATCGGAACCAATTATTCCTATATCGTCATGATCCATTCCTAGTTCTTTTATTGTATTAACTATTTCTTGGGCAAAGTCAGTATTATAACGGATGTCATCGACCATTATTAAATCTTCTTTATATTCGGGTGAAGATACTATTAAAACTGGATCTGAATTCTGAGTTAAAAAAAGTACAGTATGAGAACGTCCACTCCATAACGGCATATAATCTGGTAAAAAACAGCGCTGCTGATAGTGGTTGACTAGATAATCAACATCAGCATATCTATCAAAAACACCTCCACCTCTTGACCAAACCATGAGGCCGTATATATATTCATCTTCTATTTTTTCTATACACTTTTGCTGTCTATTTATAAATTCTTGTTTTTTTAAATTATTTATAAACACTTTACCACCCCTGTATTATCTTAATTTCTCCTTTATCAAAAAATATATCTTCTATTTATTAAAAAGCTAGATTGGGTAAAAATGTTGATAAGAACGGGAACAAGGTTACAAGTATCAGTACAATAATTCCTGCAATTAGAAACGGGGGTACTCCATCCAATACCGTCTCGTATTTCACATCAAAGATGGCCACCGCTGTAAATATATCCGTTCCAAAGGGTGGAGTAGCAGAACCAATCGCTGCATTCAAGGTGATTAAAGCTCCCATATGTAAGGGATCTACTCCATAAGTCTGGGCCAGGGGATAAAATAGTGGTGTTAAGATAACCATAGCCGATAAGGGATTGATCAACATCAATGCTATAAAAAATACTGCATTCATGATAAAAAGAAATGCTATTTTTGAATTACTGAAGCTTACCAAGAAATTAGTAACGAGTTCTGGTATATGAGCTAAGGTAATCATCCAGCCAAAGGCAGAGGCGGCTCCTACTAATATGTATACTAAGGCTGTTACAATAGCAGATCCGAAGGCAATTCTATAAAGGTCTTTAAACTTTATCTTCTTATAAATAAACACTTCAAAAATTATATTATAGCCAACAGCAATTGCAGCTGCTTCACTGGGACTAAATGCACCGGAGTATATACCGCCAATAATGATGAATACTAAGCCTAAAGGTCCGGCTGCTCTTAAAAAAGACTTAAATAATTCAGATAAAGTTGGTCTCGGTTCAAGTTGAATATTATTCTTTTTTGCCCACCAGGAGGAATAAGCCATAAAAGCTAATCCTAATAATATACCTGGTACAATCCCCGCTATAAATAAGGCGGCAATTGAAGCACCGGTAATAACACCGAACATAATCATAAAAATACTGGGTGGTATTAACTGGGCTAAATCACTGGCATTGATTATTAAAGCGGTTGAAAAAGATTCATCATAACCTTTTTTCATTAATACCGGTCTCATGTTGGAACCAATCGCTGCCACAGCTGCCTGGGTAGAACCAGATATTGCTCCAAATAGTCCACAGGCAAGAGTTGTAGTATGTGCAAGTCCACCCGGCATATGTCCAACCAATTTATTAGTAAAATCAATTAATCTTTCCGACATTTTCCCTTCCATCATAATATCCGCAGCATATATAAATAAGGGGATTGCTACTAATGGAAAGGGACTAACTCCCGCAATAATTTTATTAATAACATCATATGACTCTAAAAATGGGAAAAATATATTTAAAGTAGCTAAGGTAGGTAATAATAATACTACAAACATGGGAAAACCTAGTATAAGTAATGCTACAATACTTAAAGAAAGAAAGGCAATCATATCTGTACTTCCTCCTCTTCATCTAAATTTTCTAATCCTACATAGACTTCCTTATTCCTTAAATTCTTAATAAAAATCCTGAAATAATAAATTGAAGTAGTAAAAAATGCAATGGGTGCTATTGAATAAAGAATCCAAAGAGGAAATCTTAAAGTGGGACTTACCGTCCCAAAATTAATTAAACTTCTAACTAACCTATAACTTAATATGGCTAAATATAATGTAAATACCGATGATACTATTGATATAAAAGTTATCATTACTTTTTTTGCTTTTTTTGGTACCTTTTCAATTAATGCAGTCATTGATATATGTGAACCAAGTCTTGTACATAGACTTGTTCCTAAAAAAGTTATCCATACTATCCCGAATTTTGCCACTTCTCCTAAACCAATAATAGAACTATTAAAAATATACCTTGATATAACCTGAAGGATCACTGCAAAAGAGATAATCATCATTATAGAAGATAATATGGATCTTTCGATTTTCATTACTATATTATCTAGAGAATTTAAAAACTTAATCAATTTATATTTCACCTCTTCTCTCCGCTATTAATCATAATTCCGTAAACTTTTTTAAAAAATAATCCCACTTCGTACTAATTATAAAAGAATTAAATTATAAGGTACGAAATGGGACTTTATTAGTCAACTATTATTCTCTATATTTCCTGCTCTCTTCCACAAAGGCATCAAGGATTTGCTGGCCGCTTTCACCTAAACGCTCTACATATAAATCCTTAACCGGTTCTAAGGTTTCTCTGAACTGACTTCTCTCTTCTGGTGTTAAAACAATCAGTTCTGTATTGGGATCATCTTGGATGGTTTGCCTAAATTCTTGATCAACTTCTTGAATTCCTTTCCAGGCTACATGAGTGACTTCTTCGCCAGCTTTAAAGATAGTTTCTTGGATATCAGCTGGTAGATTATCAAACCATTTTTTACTGGCAAGCAAGGTATTTGTATATAAGCCGTGATTACTTTCTATTACATAGTCTTGTACTTCATGGAATTTCATTCTACCTATACCCCAATATGGGTTTTCATGTCCAACAACCTGTCCTAATTGTAAAGCTGTATAAAGTTCGTGATAGTCAACAACAGTAGGATTGGCATCTAATAATTTAAAGGATTCAATAATCAAGGGGGAAGCCATGGTCCTAAACTTCAAACCATCAAAATCAGCTGGGGTCCTTATTGGTACATTAGCTGTATATTGTTTTAAACCAAGCGCAAAGTTTGCTACACCAACTAAGTTTTTATCTCCAAGATATGAAAACATCTGATCAGCCGCCGGTCCATTGATAACTTTATTAGCATCTTCTAAATTTCCGGGTAAGAGAAATGGAATATCAAAAATTTGTATCTCAGCAAATACACTACCCATATGGCCGGCTGGAATAATCCCCATATTCAATGAGCCCGTTTGTATCATCTTAACCTGTTCGGTACCTGAGCCCAATTGTGAGTTGGGAAATATTGTTACAGCAACTTCTCCATCAGTACGCTCTTCTACTAAATTCTTGAATTCAAGTGCAGTCTTATGAATAACAGAACTGGTGTTTTCCACATGTCCTAATCTTAATTCATACTCAGCTGCATACCCTGTTTGACATCCGAGAGTTAAAATTAAACTAAACGCTAAGACAAAAGTAAAAGCTAGAGTTAATTTTTTCATTAAATATCTCTCCTTATTGGTTTTAATTGGGGCTCATTAATTTTAAAATTCATTTTCCCTACTTCCTACTCTTTTAGCCTCACCTCCCATAACAATTAAGATCTATTATTATGATGTTATTTCATTTCGAATCCATAAATATATAATTTTTATATCTATTAGTAATAATTTACAATTATTCTTAATTTTCTAAAAATTAAAAATATAATATAGAAGCTATTGCTTATATTTTGCTGTTATAAATCAAATCAGAAAAATTATTGTAGATGTTTAAACTCCTGCCAGGAAGCTAACATATGTTCTTCCATATGAGCACGGGCTTCTTCCGGTTTGCCATTTTTGAGATAGTCTATTATTAGCGCATGATTTTTATAAGATTCCTTGATCCTTTCACAGGTGTCTAAAACCTGATAGGCAAATAAAGAAAGTTCTAATCTAATATTCCTGTAAATATCAATGAGATAGTCATTCTTACTGGCTTTAACTAAATTAAAGTGAAACTTCTTATCGTAATTTTTATATTTTTCAGTATTACAATTATCTACAAACTCTTTTCCTTTTTTATGAAGTTCAATTAGAGCATTTAATTCTTCCTCATTGATCCTCTCAACTGCCAGTTTACAAGTATAACTTTCTATGGAAGCACTTAATTCATAAATATCTTTAATTTCTTCTATGGTGTGTTCTTTAACGGTAAAACTTTTAAAAGGTTGTTTAACCAATAGACCATCATTTTTCAAAGCCTCCAGAGCTTCCCGCACCGGTGTATTACTAACTCCTAGATTTTCTGCAATATCATTTATAAAAAGCTTATCGCCTGGATTATATTGGTTAGACATTATCTTTTTTAAGATTTCATCATATACCCGGTTTTTCAATTTATTACTTGTCAACTTACTGAACTCTACTTCCATCTTGATCACCCCTGTAAATTTTTTCAAGATTATACTTAAAAATTATTAAAAGATCTAAATTTTCAGATATTTTTAACAACTTAAACTTACCATATCATATCAAATGTTAAATATCAAATGTTAAATGTATCTTTTTAAAAAAATTTAGACGACAGATTAAAAAATTTAAGTTCTTACTTTTTTGGTTTCAAAACAATTTCTTTTACTATATCTAATAAAAGATCTCTTACTCCAACTACTTCTAGACCAGCTTTTTTTATATTCTGCATTGTTTCTCTATTTATATTAGCACCCCAGGTATATAAACTGACCCAGTTAAATGCATCCATAAATGCACCCAAGGGTTCTTTTTGCGTTCTCATATGTTCTAACATTATTATTTTCCCCTCTGGTTTGGATACTCGCTTTAATTCTTTTAATCCTTTTACTGGATTCGGAACAGAACAAAATACACAACTGGTAACTATTATATCAAAATAATCGTCTGGAAATTCTAAATTTTCTATATCCATATTCATTAAACTTACATCTTTATTATATTTATCAGCTTTTTTGCTCGCTTCATCTAACATTTTTTCACTAAAATCAACAGCATAGATTTCAATATGATCGGGATAAAATTTAATATTTTTCCCCGTACCTATGCCAGCTTCTAGCAATTTCCCATCATCTTCTGATTTATATTCATCTACTTTATCCCAAAGATCCTGCCTCCAGCTGTTCATCTTCCCTTTTTCCATCAACCCTTCCAGCAAATCATAAACGGGAGCAATTCTATTATAACGTTTTTGTATTTTATCATCTTTATCACTCATCTAGCCTCACCTCAATTACAATTATAAATTAAATTAATGAAAGTAAAAACTAGTAGCCAAACTATTAATCTGGCTACTTGAATAACATTATAATTTATTGTAAATCTCTTTTTCTTTCTAAATATTCTTCTCTACTAATATTTCCCTTCGCATATTCATGGTTCAATGTCTCTAAAGCACTATAATTATTCCGATTACTATTTGATTTGGTTATATAATAAATCCCAAAGAGGATTAAACCAAAAAACAGTACTGGCATTAACCAGCCGAATCCACCTAAAAAGTTAGCACCATAATTTCCTAAGCCATAACAATATCCCATTTATTATTTCCCCTTTCATATTTTATTTAGAGTGTTGCACCTCTATAACTGCATCTAAATTTACATGCCAGTTATGATACCAAACCTGACCTGTATAAGCATTTACACTTAGCATCCCGGTGGTTTCTCCCTCCACTTCAGTGTGAAAAGTATAATATCCATAGAAATGATGTCCTTCCTCAGCTATTGTGAATTCATTTTGTTCCGTATATAATCTTGCTCTCTCTAATGCTCTTTCCCGGCTAATTAAATTCTCTTCTATAGGATCACCCCAGATCATCATATTACGCATATTATTATACTTGGTATTCCACATCATATTAGGACCAAATTCAGGATAAACCACACCACGGTAAGGATCGTAAAGAAGTTCAAATGCTCCATGGCCTGTATCTTCTTCAATGACAGATATATAATATGGAGAGTTATTGAAAATAAATATATCCCCTACTTCATATTCTGGACCAAATCTATTTTCTATTATATTGACAACCTGATTTTTTAACTGCTCTTGCGTAACTCCTACAGCAGACAGACTATAATCTCTATTAGTACTCATATTCGGATACATTCCGCCAAACATACCATTACCCATCAACATTTTCATTCCTATTCCCATCATTCCATTATAGCTAAAATTATTTGTTCTTCCCATCATATTACCGGGACCATTAGAACTATTGCCATGTGCAAAGGAAACAGTACTTACACTTAAAATCAATAATACCATAATTAGTAAACAGCTTGTATATTTTCCTTTTGGCATTGTTAAAGCCTCCTTATTATTTTAAGTCATTTAATAAGTTATTTTTTTCTTATTATTCCTACTTGTTTAATCAACTTTACTAGAAAAAATATATACTCTTTCTAGATTTAATATTACAAATTATCCATCATTTCACTAAATTCATCTTTATCTATTTCACCTTTGGCGTAACGCTCTTTTATAATCTCTACAGGATCTTTCTGTTTATCATTATTATAACTATTGGAATTTTTTCTGCCAAACAGATTATCCAACTCTCCATTATTTACAAGATATATTAAACCAATAATAATTAATATCCAAAATAAAAACATATGTCTGGATCCCCCTTTAGTAACTTTATGATTTATTCATTATTTTTTGAGTCTAAATATAGTATAAAAAACAAATATGAAGAAAATATGAATTTTTATATATGTTATGTTATTTCAATCTAGTATATTTGCTTGTTTTTAGAGTAATTGAATTTTAGGGAAATAGATAAACTTTAAAACCCAAAACATTTATCCATAAATATGTAAAGAGTACTCAAATATTTTAAGAGGACTCCTATAAATATTATTGTATCAATCTCATTTCACTCTATAAATTTTTAATTACTTTTTCAAATCTCTTTTTGATTTTCTCACCTAGTTTATTGGTCTCTTCCTCATCTGAGAATGATAATAACTTAACTAGATCAATAGCTGCCATGATAGTTTCAGTTATATCATTTCTATATACTACTAAATTACAAGATAGTAATAGATATAAATCCCCTTTGATTTGAAATCCCTCATATCTAAAATTGGATTGTATGCTCCCATTATTTTGTATTTCCGAAAGTCTTTATCTAACTTCTTTTTAAAGGTTTCCTTCATATCAATCTCTGTTAATATTCAAAATCCCTCTTTTCTTAATTCTTTCTGAGCATCTTTATTACTTCTTCCAGGGGTTTATCTAGATCATTTTGATATTATAGTTATTCATAATTTATCTACTTTCTCTTCTTAACTTTATTTTTTCTTTTCTATTTTCATCTCTATATTAACATCTTAAACATAAATATCTGTTAAATATTTACGTCCTTTATACAAGGTAAAATTGATTATTCTTATATCCCAGTAGAAAATTTGAACTATAACTTAAAATTCAATTTTACTATAAACTTTCTCAAAATATATTTTCTACATTTTTAAAAAGAAAAAAACCGGCAAAACTAAATAAAATTAGTCAGCCGGTGAATATAATATACAGTATTATTTTTACTTTAATGCTAAATTTTCTTTAACTGTAACTCTCCTTTCAAATTAAAAAGTGAATATAAATTTTTACTCAGTTTACATTTTTTAAAAAACTAAATCATCTTATAGATATTTTATTCTATACCTCACCTAATTGTCTTTAATATTCTACCTTTATTCCACGAGATTTTAACTTTTCAATGTTTTTCATTGTTTCAGAGCCTTCAGCTAAATTTAAATTATTGTTAGTTAACTTAATATAATCATCTTTAGTTAAACCTTTATTCTGAATGAGGGGGGTTATATCTTCTATATTATTTCCTGAAAGATCTAAATAATTTAGATTTTCTAAATTTGATAAGGGTTTTAAATCACTTATAAAATTATAGTTCCAAGTCCCTTCTACCCATTTTCTGCTTAAGTCAAGATACTCTAATGATTTTAACGATCCTATTCCTTCTAAAGATTTTATACTCATACCAGAAGCTTCAATTTTTTTGATATCACTTACCATGTTTAAATATAGTTCACCTTCCGGTTGATCAATTTTTTGCCTAATAATTTCTTCTAGACGTTTATCTTTGAATTTTACTATATTATCGGGATTTCTAAATAAAGAAGTGATATTTATGTCCTTTTTTATATTTATTTTAAGAGGAGTTTCCTTGCTATTGATATCTCCAGTCCATTTAATAAAATCCCAACCTTCAGTTGGAGCAGGAGTTATTATTATTTCTTCATTATAATTATATTGTTCCTTATCGGGTTCAATAGTTACCTTGCCTTTACCTTCAGTATTAATATTAATAGTATATTTTTTAGATTCAAATATTGATTTTATATTAATGTTATTAGTTATTTCTATTTCTAAAGAATTATTTTGTTTGTTTATATCGCCAGACCACTGGATGAATTTCCAGCCTTGCTTTGGTTCAGCTTTTAAGGTGACCTTATCACCATAATTATAATATTCTTTATCAGGATTTATTTTTATATTACCCTGACCCTCTTTACTTACATCAATTTTATATTGTTTTTGTTCAAATAATGGTTCTATTGACATATCTTCTGTTATTTTGATATCTACAGTTTTATGTTCACTTTGAATATCACCTTTCCATTCTATAAACTCCCAACCTTCGGCTGGTTCGGCTGTTACTGTTACTTCTTCTTTATAATCGTATTTCTCTTTATCGGGTTCTATCTTGAGTCTACCTTTTCCCTGTGTTTCAATACTTAATTCATATTCTCTCTTTTCGAAAATAGGACTAATTTTCATATCTTTCGTTATTTTAACATCAGCAGAACTATGTTCACTTTTTATATCTCCTGTCCATTCTATGAACTTCCAACCTTCGGCTGGTTCGGCTGTTACTGTTACTTCTTCTTCATATTCATATTTCTCTTTATCAGGTTCTATCTTGACACTCCCATCGCCTTCGATTTGAGTATTTAAACTATACTCTTTTTTCTCAAAAATGGCACTTATTGTTGTGTCCTTATTTATTTTAATATCTGCAGATTTATGTCCACTTTGAATATCACCTTCCCATTCTATGAACTTCCAACCTTCGGCTGGTTCGGCTGTTACTGTTACTTCTTCTTCATATTCATATTTCTCTTTATCAGGTTCTAGTTTATAATTTCCTTCGCCCTCTATATTTATATTTAGAGAAAATTGCTTTTTTTCAAATAAAGGATTTATTGTCATATTTTTCTCTATAGTTAATTCAATACGCTTATTGTTACTATCTATATTATTGCCCCATTTGACAAATTCCCATCCTTCATCTGGTTGGGCTTCTATTGTAATTGTTTCATCATTATTAAAAAATTCCTTATCAGGATTGATAGATATATTTCCCTCACCTGTTTTTTCTATTTTTATTGTGAATTTTTCTTCTTCAAAAATAGGTTTTATTGTCATATTTTCCTTTACTTCTATATCTATAGTATTTTCTTTTTTGTTAATATCACCAGACCATTCCACAAATTTCCATCCTTTTTCTGGTATTGCAACTAACTTTATTTTCTCTCCTACTTTATATTTTTCTTTTTGTGGTTCAATAGTAACTTTTCCCTTGCCTTGGGATTCTATATCTAGTTCAACTGAGTTGATATTATTACCCCACATATTCCAGGCAGTTGCTCCTATTGCAAATAATATTAATAATAAAATGCCAATTCTTTGTAACTTTGTTCCATTCACTTTAATCCCTCCAAGTAAATTTAACCCTTTCCCAGTTTCTTTGCTTATCTTCGGGAATTTGCATCATATTTTATATATATTTATTCCTCGACTTTCTTTGGTAAAGAGCCTGTTGTTTCCATGTATGAAGCAAGTTCATCCGGCATATCAACTTCACTGTAAATTAAATAGATATAAATAAATAATACCGTTATCCCAGAAAACAGACTTGAATAATTTGCTATTGTAGTGCCCACCATTTCTTCTGGTGGAATACCTACAAATCTTAAAAACATGTAGGCTAACAAGACAAACATTAAATTAGTTAACTTCCGTCGTTTAGAACCTTTTGGACCATTACCAGTTTTTACAGTTAGTGGAGTAACTTTTGCTCCTTTGATCTTTCCTTTTAATCTAATATCTTTTAAAGATTCACTGGAATGCAATATATTTATTACAGCTCCATCTCCTTTTTCTAAAAAATCAAAATTCAATTCTACTGCATCTTCATCTATCTGTTCAATATTAAAGTTAATTGATTTGCCTGTAGTAGTAACAATCTCTTTATCTAAAATTGTACCAGTTGGTAGTATAACTCTTAAGCTTTCCGTCTTTGATATATCATCACTATGTATTACGCCTTTACCATTATTCCAAAAAGCAATATTTGTAGAATATACATTAGAAATTGGTTCTCCCATATAATTAATCTGTAAACCATCTATTCTATTATAAAGATCTCCTATTAAATTAATACTTCTAATACAATACATAGGATTTTTGATTTTTTTAGATTTTAAAAACAAATAGATACTTAAGGCCGCTAAAATAAAGCTCAATAGACCAAATAAAGCCGAAAATTTATCTAATATTTCAAACATTAATTTCACCTCTAGGGAAATTATTGATTATATATATTATTGAAAAAAGTATATTAAACTGTCTAATTTTTTAATTTTCTTCTACTTCTTTCATTACCTTAATTTTTACATAAAATATTGAGTTTATCAAATTTATACGTTATTTATCAAATTTAAAAAGTCCCCTATTTAAAAATAGGGGACAAGATAAATTAACTATTAAATTTTAAATTAATTATAATCTATCAATAACCTTAGAAAATCTCTGTTTTATTTTCTCACCTAGTTTATTGATCTCTTTCTGATCTGAGAATGATAATAACTTAACTGGATCAATAGCTGCCACGATAGTTTGATCTGCATCATTTTTATATACTACCACATTACAAGGTAGTAAAACTCCCAGTTCATCTTCTGTTTTAAAACCTTCAAATGCAAAGTTTGGATTGCAAGCACCCATTATCTTATATTTATTAAAATCTTCATCTAATTTATTCTTAAAAGTCTCTTTGAGATCAATTTCAGTTAAGACTCCAAAGCCTTCTTCTTTTAATTCATCCTTTAGTTTTTCTATAGTTGTTTCGTAAGAAGTTTCTACTTTTCTCTTAATGGTATAATCACTCATAAATTTGGCTCCTTTCTTTGTTAGATAACTTTTATTTCAACTTTAAACTAACTTCATTTTATAATACACACACAAATCCTCAGTTAAATAATTACATAGTAAAATTTAGGATAATCAATATATTCGAATTTAGTTGACATATCAACTTATTTGTCCTATAATACTAGTTGATATATCAACTAAATAGTTAGAGGTGTTTTATTAATGAAGGACAGTTCTATCGGTAAATATCTAAGTATCACTCATCGAGCCCATACATCTTTAGTCGATAAAAAGTTTAAGGAGAAGTTCAATCTTAGTCATGGTCAGGTATTTATCCTGATTAATATATACCGAGATGAAGGAATTTATCAGCATAGATTATGTGAAGAGTATAATCTAGATAAGTCTGGTGTGGGAAGAATTTTAAAGAAATTAGAAGAAAAGAATTTAGTAAAACGCAAATCAGATCCGGATGATAAAAGGAGAAAATTAATATTTCTTACCAACAAAGCAAAAGAAATGAAATCTGAGTTTAAAAAACTATTAAAGGAAATCGAAGAGCAAATGAGACAGGGTTTAACTGAAGAAGAAATTGAGTCCGTAACAAATGTTCTCAAAAAAATATATAATAATTTAGATAAATCAAATGTTTAATCTTTTTGGAGGGATAGAATGGCTTTAGAAACAAAATCAAGCCGAATGGGTACAGAACCAATCGGAAAATTACTATTTAAACTATCTGCACCCGCAATTGTGGGGATGCTCATTCAGGCTTTATATAATATTGTAGATAGTATCTATGTAGGACGTTTAAGTACAGAAGCATTATCAGCATTATCTGTATCCTTCCCGGTTCAGATGTTTTTAATTGCAATCGGGGTTGGTACAGGTGTAGGAACCAGTTCCTTGATTTCAAGACTATTAGGAAGAGGTAATAAGAAACGGGCCAACAATGTAGCAGAACATGTTTTCTTTATTGCAATCTTATACGGAATTGTTGTAGGGCTTATTGGAATCTTCTTCTCATCAAATATAATTAGAATTTTCACTGATGATCCCGTCTTAATTGACTTGGGATACCAGTATATAAATGTTATCTTAACAGGTTCAATAGCAATCTTTATACCAGCTACCTTCAACTATATATTAAGAGGTGAAGGTAATACTTTTGTTCCGATGCTGACGATGTTGATCGGGGCCGTCTTAAATATGATAATAGACCCCTTTTTAATCTTTGGTATTGGACCATTTCCCCAGTTAGGGGTAGCAGGGGCTGCTTATGCAACTGTTTTCTCTAGAATTGTGGGTGGTATCTTCATCATCTTTGTATTATTTAGTGATAAAAATGAACTGACCTTAAGACTAGAAGACTTTGACTTTGATTTTGGGATCATTAAAGAGATATATCAGGTTGGTTTACCTGCAATGGTCAACCGGCTGCTCTTTAGTACCGCCATGGTCTTTATTAACTTAATTCTAGGAGCCTTTAATTCAACCGCAATTGCTGTTATGGGTTTAATCTTTAGAATGCAGTCCTTTTTCCTGATGATGGTCTTCGGTTTAACCCAGGGTTATCTACCCCTGGTCGGATATAATTTTGGACATAATAATCCAGACCGGATGAAAAGAACAATAATAATTGGTAATGCAGCCGCTTTATCATTTGGAGCATTGGGCTTTTTAGTATTCCAACTATTTCCAGAAACAATTATCACCTTATTTAATAGCGACCCCAAATTACTGGGAATTGGGATACCTGCCCTAAGAAGGGTAAGCATGTCCTACTTCTTTATGGTTTTAAATATTACAGGAGTAGCTACTTTCCAGGCAATCGGTAGAGGTATGCCCAGCTTTGTAATCACATTTTTAAGACAGGCTATCTTTTTAGTTCCCGGCATGTATCTTTTAGGCCAGTTCTTTGGATTAGAAGCTACCTGGCTGGCATTTCCAATTGGGGAGTCAATCAGTTTTGCCATAATGGCAACCTGGCTTTATAGTACTATTAAAAATTCCATGTATGAAATGAAAAAACAAGAACCCCAAAAAAATACAGTTTAAAAATATATTAATAGTTATTGAAATAAAAAATTCCCATCCAACTGGATGGGAATTAACTATTTATATTTACTTTTAATTTAATTATATAATCTCTACTAAGCAGTACTTTCAATATTTTTACTATTCCTTTTAATAATAAACGATTCTAAAAACTCTCCAATCGTAAATACAACTGCCCCTAAAACAGCCGGTTCAATATTGAAATATACATTTATAAAACCTAATAACACTACTAGAGATAAAATCACAGCAAATAGATTTAAGCCCTTGGCTTTAGCAATAACTGGAGTTGATCTTTTTTTCATCATCATTCCCCAATATGTTTCTCTAAAGGCTCTTGCTAAGGGAAAAGCCGCAAAAGCAAGTATTACCTTCTGGGCTAAAAGAGTAATCTCATGGGAGACTGCAATTAAATTATGTAAGACAAAATATCCGATCGGGGATAAAGCAAATACGACTATTATTACAGAGGTTAGTATTCCTAAAGAAAGATTAAATATCTTGATCTTTTTCATGTTTTCATTACTATTATGATAAACAAGTGATATTTGATGGAGCATTCTTAACGGCCCGGCTAACATTGTAATCAGGGACCAGGAGACTCCATAAGCGGCCAGAGATCGTACGGGCGAACTGCTTCTGGCTAGACCACTTTGAATTACAGGCTGAATAAACATAGTTATGATAATAGTAAAGGCCAGGGGTAAAAAGAATTTAAATATTTTATAGTAATCAAGACTTTCACTATCAAAATCAGAAGGCGGCATCTTCTTTACAGCTCCTAAAATACTGCCCATCTTATACTGTAAACCGCCTAAAATAAAGACTCCTTCTAAACCGATGCCCAGTACGTAAGCCAAACAACCCGCAATAACTCCATTGATACTGTTTGTCTTTACTACCCACCATAAAAAGAAGATCATGCCGATTACTCTTAATACCACACCAGGTACAATTAAAAGTGTCTTTTTAAGTCCTGTCGCAATCCCCTGATAGGCATTTCTTAAAACCACTACTATAGGTAAAAAAGCTGTTACCATCATGGCTGAAGTGGCCAAATTAATCTCTTTTTGGGATTGTAAACCAATAATATTTTTATAAACAAAATCACCCAGGGGAGTTATACCCAAAGACATAATCATAACAAACAAGACACCCATCAATATGAAAGCAAAGTTACGGGAAAGAAAATAACTTTTCTCATCTTCAATGATAGAGGTAAAAAGTTGTCTGGTCATTATGGTGGGTGCATTGAAGATATTACTAACACTTTTTACAACCGTAAAAACGGCGATACTTAACTCCGGTAAGGGCATCCTTGCCAAAGCACTGTTAATAATTGTATGAGAAAACGCAACTAAAATAGGGAAAACGGCCAGGGGTATAAAGAACTTTATTAAAATATGATAACTTAATGGTGTGTTTTCAGTATTCAAACTTTCCCTGACCTCCCTGTTAATTGATTATTATATTACTTACTTAATTATTTATTATTCTTGTTTTTCTTTTTCTTGGCTGGCTTTTCAACTATCATGGAATCTCTGAGATCATCAGCATATTCCTTATCTCTTAGATGCTCTACAATTGTTAAGGCAAATTCCATTGCTACACCCGGTCCGCGGGCAGTTATGATATTACCATCTATTACAACCCTATCTTCTTTATAATTACAGGACTGCATCTCTTTGGCAAAACCAGGGTAACTGGTTGCATTTTTACCTTCTAATAAATCAGCTGCTTCTAAGACCATCGGTGCAGCACAGATGGCAGCTACTAGGCCGCCTTTTTCATCTATTTTTCTAACATATTCTAATACTTTCGCATTGTCTCTTAAATTACCTGCCCCTGGCATTCCGCCTGGCAGCACGATGGCATCAAATTCATCGATGTTTACCTGGTCTATTCTTTTATCTGCAATAATTGGTATATCATGATCACCCATAACATCGAGTGAATCAAGGCTAACTGTTACTACATCAATGCTGGCTCTCCTTAAAACATCGATATTAGTGACAGCTTCAATCTCTTCAAAACCTGCTGCTAAAGGTATTAATACTTTACTCATCTATAACCACTCCTTCTTATCTAATATAGTCGGTTATTGAGCTGCTTAACTTTATATTATCATTAAAATGGATAGTTTTAAATCCCAATTTTTTGGCTGCTTCAATATTTTTTTCACTGTCGTCAATAAATAATGTTGAATCTGGCTTTAAATTATATCTATTAATTAACTTTTCATAGATTTCTCTTTCCGGTTTGACGGTCTTTTCCCGATAGGATATTATCATGCCATCAAAATGGTTGAAAAAATCATATTTTTTATAAACTTCTTCAAAGGCTTCTTTATGAAAGTTAGAAAGCACGTATAGATTTATTGGTTTTTGAGCAATATTATTTAAAACCTCAACATTGGCCTGAATGGGAGTTAAATAGAGTTTCCAGTTATCCATAATTTCCCTTACTAACTTTTCCTTATCAGGCATCCTTTTTATAAATCTATTAGTAGCCTCTTTCGCTGTAATTTCTCCCCTATCAAGCAGGATCCACTCTTTACTGTTGAATATATTTTCAGAAATCTGTTGATGAAGTTTTTCATCTTTTACGTGATCAGCTATTATTTCATCAGAATTAAAGTCCAATAGTACATTACCTAAATCAAAGACTACATTTCTAACCATTGTTTTGACTCCTTTTAAGATAATAGTTGACAGTCTGTTTAATACCGTCCTCTATTTCATATTGAGGTTCCCAGTTCAAATAATCTAAGGCCCTTGAATTATCCAAGATACTGTGCCTGATATCTCCTTCTCTTCTTTCTTTATAGATCGGTTCTAGCTTTTTAGCCAGTTCTTCATTGATTAGCTTTACCAATTTATTAACCGTGGTTTCAGAACGGGTTGAAACATTTAAAGTTTTTTCACTGGCTGTATCTAAAGCCTTCAAATTAGCTTCTATAATATCATAGACATGGATAAAATCGCGGGTCTGCTCTCCGTCTCCATAGATAATAGGTCTTTTATCTTCTAACATCCTATCGATAAAGATAGCAATTACTCCCCCTTCACCGGCAGAAGACTGCCGGGGTCCATAAGCATTCGAATATCTTAAAACCGTATAATCTAAATCGTAAGCATTATTAAAATATTTCAAATAATGTTC
Source organism: uncultured Halanaerobiales bacterium (assembly GCA_964526845.1). Classification (GTDB taxonomy): domain Bacteria; phylum Bacillota; class Halanaerobiia; order Halanaerobiales; family M55B127; genus M55B127. The sequence continues at coordinate 17,258 of CAZGMM010000010.1, forward strand.
AGGTGTATGTTTACTGACTCCATAAGGAGACATCGCCTTCACGGGATGTTTTTCATTGATCGGTAAGTAATTTGGTTCTCCATAAACAGCCGCGGAAGAGGCATAAACTAATTTTTCAATATCATTTTTTATACAAGCCTGAAATAGGTTGATACTACCCTGGATATTGACATGACTGTCATAGATAGGGTCATGGACTGACCTCGTTACATCGATCTGGGCACCCAAGTGAATAACCTTTCTAATCGCGTGGTTATCAAAGATATCAAACAATTTTCTATCGGTTAAATCTATATTATAAAATTTGGCTTTCTCATTTACATTTTCTTTAAATCCTGTCGAAAGATTATCAACTATTACTACTTCTTCACCCCTATCAATTAGGGCATCTACCATATTGGAACCTATAAATCCGGCTCCTCCTGTTATAAGTATACTCATCTTTTACTTTCTCCCCCCAATTATTTCCCTGTCTATTTTTTAAAATACTAAAACTGTTCGTTTTTCTTATCCTTAATTCTTTCTATGATTAAACCAATTATAAGGATTATAAGTCCAATAATCAAACCAAATATGCCTATCTTAACTATTAAACTAAGGTCAGTATCAATTAAGAGATTCATGATTAAATGATAAATTCCATTACCCAGTAAAAGGACTGCCGCTAAGATTAAGACAACCAACCCAATATTTTTTATATTCATCTCTTTTAATCCTCCTCTACTTTCTGGATAAAGTTTATAATATAATCTACAGTCTGGTTCCACTGCTCTTGTTTACTAATTTCACTTTCGCCATCCCCTTCCTGGGGACCATAATTACCAAATCCAGCATGGTTGCCACCTTTTATGATATTAAATTCTGTCCCAGATGGCAAATTATTTCTGGTTGATTCCAACTTATTTCTATCTATAACCTGGTCATTGGTTGCATTTATAGAAAGTGCTTTTAAATTTGTATTTGAAAAGTCTATATTATCAGGTGGATAGGAAGCTAAAAATATTAGGCCCTTAAATTTTTGCAAATTATCTTCGGCCAGATAGCTGGCAGCCATAGCTCCCCCTAAGGAATGACCCATAATATACCAACTGTTAATACTTTGTCCATATTCATTTAATATTATATCAGCCCTATCTTTATCGAAGATAGCTAAATCAAAAGGCATTTTAACTATAAAGGTATTAAAACCGTTCTGGCTTAACAGATCAGCTAAAGGAGCATAGCTTGTTTCTGCTACTTTGCCGCCAGGATAAAAAATTAAGCCAATATTATTAACCTCACTGTTAAAATGGTAGTACTTCTCATATTCAGTAACTATCTCTTTATTTATATACACATCATTGCCTTCTAAAGGCTGGTAGCTTTGATTAAGATAATAATATCCTCCACCTAATAGCAGGCCTATTATTAAAATTATTATTATAATTAAATTCCTTTTATTTAGCATTATGATCAATCCTTTTATTTATATTCTAATTATAAGATTCTTTGTATTAAATAATATCCCTTTAAATTAAATTATTAATTTTAATATAAGAAAACCGCCGGCCATCTATTTAGATAACCTGCGGTTTGTTTTCTTATTTTATTTTATTATCAAGGGGAGTATTATGGTACTAAAACACTGTCTATTAAGTGTATTACGCCGTTTTTGGTTTCAATATCGGTTACAATTACTTTAGAGTTATCGATATATACGCTTCCATCTTTAATACTTATTTCGATATCTTTTCCTAATAGTGTATTAACTGAGGCTCCGTCCATTTCTAGAACATCGGCTGCCATCACCTTGCCTTCGATTACGTGGTATTTTAGATAGCTGGCCAATACACCTTTATCTTTCAGTAAGTGTTCGATATATAAATCAGGTAGTTTAGCAAATGCTGAATCGATTGGAGCAAATACTGTAAAGGGCCCTTCACTTTTTAGGGCGCCTGCTAGATCTGCTTCTACAACTGCTGTTACTAGGGTATCAAGGGATTGAGTTCTTATAGCAGTATCTACAATATCCATTAAGTCATCGTAGGGAACTAATACAGAGTCTATTACATGGATTACTCCATTTGTTGCTTCAACATCTGTAGTAATTACCTGAGCTTCATTAACAAATACTCGTCCATCTGCTACATTAATACTTACTTCTTTTCCATTTAAGGTTGCTGCATTACTTCCGCTTAATCCTACGACATCTTCAGCCATTACTTTACCTTCTACTACGTGGTAGAGAAGTACTTCTGTCAGAAGATCAGGATTTGCTAGCAAGTTTGTTAAAGTTCCTTCTGGAAGGGCTGCAAATGCTTCATCAGTAGGTGCAAAGACTGTGAAGGGCCCGTCACCTTTAAGTGCATTTACTAGGCCGGCTTCTTGTACAGCTGTTACTAAGGTATTAAAATTATCTGATGCAACTGCTGTATCTACAATATCCATCAGTTCATCAGAAGGTACTAAAACTGTATCTATTACATGGATTACTCCATTACTGGTTTCGATATCAGTTGTTACTACTTGGGCATCATTAATATATACTTTCCCGTCCATTATACCAATTTCTATATCTTTACCAAGGAGGGTCTCAACCTGGGCTCCATCCATTCCCAGAACATCCTCGGCCATTACCTTACCTTCTACAACGTGGTATAACAATACATCTCTTAATTGATCAGGATTTGCTAAAAGTGCTTCTAAAGTTCCTTCTGGTAAAGCTGCGAAAGCTGCATCTGTGGGGGCAAATACTGTAAAGGGACCTTCAGATTTTAAGGCTTCTACTAAACCAGCTTCCTGGACTGCTGTTACCAGTGTATTAAAGTCATCTGCTGCTATAGCAGTATCTACAATATCCATGTCACCGTGATTATCAGCTGAACTAACATCTATTAAACTAAAAGAGAACACCAAGGCTAATACCAATGTCAATGTTACCAATTTATAATTTAAAAACCTTCTACTCATTTATCTTTCCTCCTCTTATTTTTTATGTTAAATTAATAATAACACAGTATGTGTAATAAATATGTAGCCTATTATACAATTTATCATTTTTTGTAATAATTTTATTACTTTTTGTGTTTATAGAAAATAAAAATTATTCATTATTGTGCTATTAGAGTTTTTGACATATGATAATAATACTGTTAAAATTAAAGTGAATAATATCACATTTAGGAGGGTTAATATGAATACACAAGAAAAAGAAGCTCTCTTACAGGATATTTATGAAAGAGGCTTTCAATATGAACAAAAATATGGGTTTTGTACTCAAGCCGTGATTGGCGCCTTACAGGATTTCTTTGCTGGTATTGATGATGAAGTTTTTAAAGCTACCCATCCTCTAGCAGGTGGGGGAGCTCTCTGTGGTGATGGAACTTGTGGGGCCCTGGTTGGCGGTTTAGCTGTTGTAGGCAGTTATTTTGGGAGAAGTAGAGATGAATTTGCAGAATCAGACCAGGATGGTTGGATGACTTCTTCCGCTATTGCTAAAGAAATCAGAGAGAAGTTCCTAACAGAATACGGTAGGGTGATTTGTGATGAGGTCCAGGCTGAAAAAATTGGTAGGAGTTTTGATTTGTGGGATGAAGAAGATTTTGAAAAGTTTGAAGAAGCTGGAGCCCATGAAGATCAGTGCCCGGATGTAACAGGTAAAACAGCAAGATGGACAGCTGAAGTTCTGCTTGCACACGGTGTTAAACCTAAAAAGAAACCTGATCCGATTCATGTGAAATAAAAGAATTAGATAGAACAAAAAAATTAAAGTAAGTGTTAGAAAATATTTTAAAAGAGCCCAACCTTTGGGCTCTTTTTAATTTTTATTTATAATTATCATGTAAATTAAATATAATCATTTCTAATTTCCTATATGATTTTAATCCTCAATTTTTTTAAGTCAATCAATAAATGTACAAGAAGGTAATTTAAAAATGTACAGTTCGGTAAATAAAAACCCTTAAGGCTGATAGCTTAAACCATCAACCTTAAGGGTTTAAATCAAAGGAGGTATTTATATTTTCTATTTACTTTACTTTAAACTGGAACTTATCTCCGTCAAAGTCTATTAGAACCTCGGCTCCTTCTTGAATTTGGTCTTCTAGCATCTTCATAGCAAGCGGATCTTTTAGATATTTTTGAATTGTCCTATTAATTGGCCTTGCTCCATAAGTTGGATCATATCCTAATTCCATAATTTCTTCTTTGGCATCTTTGGTTACCTCTATGGCTAGATTGCGTTCTTCTAATTTATCTCTTAAGTCATCTAATTTAATATCAACAATATCAAGTAAGTTTTCTTTACTTAAGGAATGGAATATGATTTTTTCATCGACTCTATTTAAAAATTCAGGTCTAAAGTTACCTTTAAGTGCTTCTGTTACTCTTTTTCTCATCTCTTCTTCATCATCTAAGTCCTGTATATATTCAGAACCAATATTGGAAGTCATAATTATTACAGTATTTTTAAAGTTAACTTCATTCCCCTGACTGTCAGTTAAAATACCATCATCTAAGATCTGTAATAAGATGTTAAAGACATCCTGGTGAGCTTTTTCAATTTCGTCTAATAAAATGACTGAATAAGGCTGTCTTCTGATTCTTTCTGTTAACTGACCGCCTTCTTCAAAGCCTACATAACCCGGCGGGGAGCCAATTAACTTAGCAACAGCATGACGTTCCATGTATTCAGACATATCAAGTCTTACTAAATTTTTCTCATCATCAAAGAGATAAGCTGCCAGGGTCTTAGCAAGTTCGGTTTTACCAACCCCGGTCGGTCCCATGAAGATAAAGGAACCTAAGGGACGGTCAACATCCTGTAGACCGGTTCTTGATCTTCTAATCGCATTACTTACTGCGGTAATTGCTTCATCCTGACCAACAACCCGCTTAGATAGCTCTTCTTCTAGGTGAACTAATTTTTCTCTTTCGTCTTCCATCAATTCCTGTACAGGTATATCTGTCCAGGATGAGACGATCTCTGCTATATCTTCAGCGGTTACTTCTTCTTTTAAAACGTTGAAGTCGCCTTCCATATTTTCTAGCTTTTCTTTGGTTTCTTCTAATTCTTTTTGTAGGTCATTTAATTCTCCATATCTCAAACGGGCCGCTTCTTCATAGTTTGCTTCTCTTTCTGCATTTTCAGCTTTAACTTTCACTTTCTCAATTTCTTCATTTAAATTCTGCCTTTTTTGAATCAATTCTTTCTCATTATCCCAGCTTGCTAAAAGCGGATCTCTTTTTTCTTTAAGTTCCTGTATTTTGTCAATCAGTTCTTCTAATCTTTCCTGAGATTCTTTGTCTTCTTCCTGTTTGAGCGCCTCTTTTTCCGTTTCAAGCCTTCTTATCCTTCTATTAAGTTCATCGATCTCTAAAGGCATTGAGTCTATATCGATTCTTAACTTAGAAGCAGCTTCGTCCACTAAGTCAATCGCTTTATCAGGTAAGAATCTTTCTGTTAGATATCTTTCTGACAGGTTGGCAGCTGCCACTAAAGCGCTGTCCTGAATTCTAACTCCGTGGTGTATTTCATATTTCTCTTTTAAACCCCGCAAGATTGATATCGTATCTTCAACAGAAGGTTCAGATATCTTAACAGGCTGGAACCTTCTTTCTAAGGCGGCATCTTTTTCAATGTGTTTTTTATATTCATTTAAGGTGGTTGCACCTACACAGTGCAGTTCTCCCCGGGCAAGGGCAGGTTTTAGCAGGTTAGAAGCATCCATTGCCCCTTCTGCTGCTCCGGCTCCTACGATAGTATGCATCTCATCGATAAATAGTATAATCTGTCCTTCTGCTTTTCTAATTTCTTTAAGTACAGACTTTAATCTATCTTCAAATTCACCTCTGAATTTAGTTCCGGCCACTAATGAACCCATGTCGAGCTTAATAACTTTCTTATCTTTAAGTGCTTCAGGTACATCACCATTCACAATTCTTTGGGCCAGACCTTCTACAATTGCGGTCTTACCAACACCGGGTTCACCGATTAAGACCGGATTGTTCTTCCTTCTTCTAGAAAGAACTTGCATGATCCTTCTAATCCTTTCATCACGGCCGATTACGGGATCTAGCTCTCCTTCGCGGGCCAGTTCGGTAATATCTATCGTATACTTCTCAAGTACCTGATACTGTTCTTCAGCATCCTGAGAAGTTACTTTCGCGCCTTCTCTAATATTCTCGATCGCTTCCCTAGCTTTTTCTAAATCAATATTTTTTGATTTGAAGTAGTCATAAGTCTTCCCTTTACCACCTGATAAAAGACCTAATAAGAAATGCTCGGTAGAAATGTATTCATCACCGAGATTTTTCGCTTCTTTCCGGGCTTTTCTAAGTACATTATTTAATTCTTGAGACATATACAGTTGTCCCTGATCAGAATAAACTTTCGGTAATTTTTCGACAATTTCGTTCAGATCTTTTCGGAATACTTTCAGGTTAATTCCCAGTTTTTCTAGTAAGGGAACCATTATACCCTGGTCATCTTCCACTAGAGCTAAAAATAGGTGGGCAGGATAAACTTCCTGGTTACCCTTATCTTCTGCAAGATGCTGTGCTTCAGCTAAACCTTCCTGTGCTTTACGAGTAAAATCTTCCATTCGCATCTGTTGATCCCTCCAATCAATATTACTATATCAATTATTTCCTTTTATATTATACAACAAATTTATACTAAAGTCAAAGAAGGTCAAATTTTTTAATAAAAAATATAACACTCTTCTATAAAGGTATATTATCTGATATATATAATTATAAAATATGTTAGCTTTCAAATCTAAATAAATCGTAGGAGGTTTTAAAAATGTCAAATGGATACAATGAATTCATTTATAAGAAACCTGACAATACTGGTATGTTGATAAGATATAAAGATCAGGAAAATTCAATCGACTTCATAGTCTTTGAAGTAGAGTTTGCTGATTTTGATATGAATGAAGAGGGAAATGTAACAAACTATACTATTGAAAATGAAAAAGAATTATATGAATGTAATATTAACCGTGCAGGTAAGTCTCACTTTCATTTTGCACACGGAATAGAATTTGAATCACCAAAAGACTATGGAGCTTTTGTGGATGTATTAAATCAGCTCTATGGATTAGCGGAATAATTATTAGGAGAAAAAGCAGAATTTAACTGGTAAGAATAATATCTCTACATAAAATAATTATAATATAGAATAAGAATACCGGCTGAACTAATAGTTATTAGTCAAGCCGGTATTATATATTTCTTTATATTGTTTTTATTTCAAGGCTAATTCTCCAGTCACTGTAGAACCACCAACAATTTTAAATGTCTGTTTAGCTTCTTTATTTTCAAAGTAAATATTACCATCCACTGTGAAACCATCTTCTAATGTAAAGTTATTAGATTCAACATAGACATCACCAACAAAGGTTCCTGCGGCCAAGATAGAATTAGGGCTTTTAATCGTTAAAGAAGGTGCTTTTAAAGTAAATCTTTCATCAACATTATGGTTTTCATCGCTAGTATAAAGAGCTATCTCTCTTACTACTTCACCATTATTTTCAAATTCACCCTCTAATACTAAGTCCCTGTCAGTAGTTAAATCCTGTTGAATAATAACAATCCATTCCCCCTCAGGACTAAGAGCATTTAATAGTGATTGTTCATCAGTTGCTCTAGATGCTGAAGAAACACCATCTTGCGCTTTTACTACCGGAGTTACTAAAAGGGCAGCAACTAATAAAAATAATCCTATTGTTTTTAATTTCATCAATTATCACTCCTTTGTGATTTTATATTTGACTTCCTCTATAATTTACTTTATCAAATTTATAAGATTAGTCAAGTACTAATTTTCTATACAAGTATCTTAACACACTATAATTTATTTATTAACTCAAAGAAAATTTAAAAATCTAATAGCTTTTAGCTTATAAAGTGATAAAATACTAAAATACACACACAGGGGGAGGCCTGTGTGTCAAAAAACATCATGTGTTTTTTAGTTCAAAGCAGGGGTCTTGACATTCAGTATATTAAATTTGTCGCCTCTGTCTGCCATAACTTTCATCTTAGTATTAGGAGGACATGTTATAAAATCTTTTTCATCTAATTGATAAGTTTCATCTCTGATAATAATAGAACCCTTACCTTCCATCACATGAAAGAAGACATCCACCGGCACCTGATGAGCAGGAACTACGTCTCCTTCTTCTAAGATCAAATTCTTTACCTGGACATTTTCATTTTTGAGTACATCTCTTGTCATAATTCCTCTCATATTTTCTTCAGCTTTTAAATTTTCTAGTTTAATCACACTCATCTTTAATTACTCCTCCTCTTTAAAAGTTGTAAATGAACAGTATCCTATCTCATCACTTAAATACTGGATTTTTTCCCACTTGTCATAATGGATTACATCTTTGGCAGTAGGATATAGGATATTATTTTCCTTATATATATGATCTCTCAAAGTCAGAACTAAAAACTCTGAGAGTTCTTTTAGCTGACTCTTAAACTCTGCAAAGTCCATTTGATCAGCATTTTGGGCCAGTTCATTTATCTCTTCCTTATAGGGCCAGAGGTCATCATGTTCCATCCTCATTATTCTGGTTGGTCCAGTAATACCTAAAGCATCAACTTCCGGAAAGAGAGCTTCTTCTTCTCTTTCATGGTGTTTTTCAGTTTCTAATAATAATTGCCCTATTTCTTTTAATTCTTCAAACACTTCTTTATCATGGTCATATTCATCTAATTTAACAATCTTATCAACTGCTATTTCCAATCTATCCAATGTATTTAATATCTCATCGTGTTCTCTTACCAAAACAGCCAACGGATGAGATTCATCCAAATCACCCATCATTTCTTCTAGTTCATCTGCCATTACTTCCAGGTGGGCAGCACAGAGGTGCCTCAACTTGGTCTCTTCTAGACCTTCATTTATTAACTGCTGTTCTGCTTCTGATAGATCTTTAGCAGAAATTTCATCTATTAATTCACGTGCCTCTTTTTTTACATCCTCGACATCTTCATCATTATTTAATCTTTCTAAAATCTCTTTTAATCGTTCTTTCTTCTCAGTCATAAATTTTTCCTCCTAATCTTGATTAATCCTATCATCTTTATTCACTTTAATTATATTATAATAAAAGACTTAATGCAATTCTGTGATATATATCATATAAAGAAGGAAAAACATTAAAAACCCTGCCGTAATCTAATATCAAAGCAGGGTTAATTATTCTATATTATCTTTATTTAATTTCTATTCAAAATCTTTTAACTTATCAAAATCCAGAGTAGCAAAGTAATCCTGAATTGTTTCTGACCTTCGGATTTCTTCTACTTCACCATTAGTTCGAAGCAGTAATTCGCCGCCTCTCAGTTTACCATTATAGTTAAAGCCCATTGCATGACCGTGGGCACCGGTATCATGTATTACAACTATATCTCCCACATCTATTTTTGGTAACTGCCTGTCTACAGCAAACCTATCTATGGATTCACAGAGCGAGCCCGTAACATCATAAGTGTATTCTTTTGGTTCATCTTCTTTACCCATGACTGTCACGTGATGGTAGGCATCATACATACCAGGTCTCATTAAATCGTTCATGCTGGCATCAAGGCCCACGTGTTTTTTGTAAATGTTCTTTTTATGAATTACCCGCGAAACTAAATAGCCGTAAGGTCCTGTAATCATCCTCCCACATTCCATGAATATAGCCAAAGGATCTAAATTATTAGCTTTAATGATTTCATCATACTTCTCTTTAATACCAGAACCAATATATTCTAAATCAACCGGTTCTTCTTCCGGGCGGTAAGGTATGCCAATTCCGCCCCCAATATTTAAAAATTCGAGGTTGATATCAAGTCTTTCTTTAACTTCTACCGCCAAATCAAACATCATGGCAGCTGTATCGACAAAGTACTGTGGATTTAATTCATTAGAAGCAATGAAAGTGTGTAATCCAAACCTTTCGACACCCCGGTGTTTTAAATCGGCTAGCCCTTCGAAGATCTGTTCTTTTGTAAAACCGTACTTTACTTCCGAAGGATCTCCCATGATAAAGCTGCCGGCTCTCCGGCTGCCCGGATTGTATCTTAAAGATATTAGTTCGGGGATTCCCCCGTGCCTGGCTAAAAAGGGGATATGTGAAATATCATCTAAGTTGATTATTGCTCCCAATTCCCGGGCCTTTTCATATTCTTCAGCCGGGGTATTATTGGAGGTAAACATAATATCTTCTCCTGTAATACCGACCTTTTCTGACAATATTAGTTCGGTTAAAGAACTACAGTCGGTTCCAAAACCCTCTTCTTTTAATATTTTTAAAATAAAGGGGTTGGGAGTTGCTTTAACAGCAAAGTACTCTTTAAATTCTTCGTTCCAATCAAAAGCTTTTAAAAATCTCCTTGCATTTTCACGAATTGCCTTTTCATCATAGATATGAAAAGGGGTCGGATATTTATCTATAATTTCTTCTAATCTTTCCTTATTAAAAGGAAGTTCCTTTTGCATTTTTTTCACCACCAAATATTATTTTTCAAACATTAGATTATCGTTTAATAGTTTAATTGACTCTATATAGTTTTCTCTATCTACAACAAACTGGATATTAACCTGACTTAAAGAAATTGAAACACAATTTATATTAATACCGTTTTCGCCCAAGACCTGAGCTGCTCTGGCCAGTATATTAGGTTTACTAATATTTGAACCTATCAAACAGACCATGGCAACCTCTTTAATCTTAATATCAGTATATTTGTTCTTAAGTTCATTGACCAGACCCTCGCTTAAATCTTTTTCCCAGATCACCTGGGAAATACTGTTGGCATTGGTTGCTTTCATTACATAACTAATATTATGTTTTTTTAGAATCTGCATTATTTCATAGTCAAAACCGACTTCTCCCACCATAGAGGTATCATGTACTTCAATGACCACCATCTCTTCGGAACCCGCAATAATCTCGATCTTGGAATCTTCCACCACAAAATCTTTCGTAATAATTGTACCGGGGTGTTCGGGTTCAAAAGTATTCTTCACAATCAGTTTAATACCGGCCAGTTCCAGAGGTTTGGAAGCCTTGGGATGGATTGCCTCCATTCCGATATCAGCTAACTGATCAGCTACATTATAATTTGTCCTTCCAACCGGAATAGCTTTATCTTCACCAACAATGGCCGGGTCAGCAGAAGATAGATGGTGTTCTTTATGGATAATTGCCTGGTCGGCATTCAAAAAGGTGGCGATTCTCGAAAAGGTGATCTCAGAATAACCGCGTCCGAACTGGGTTACCATACCACCCTTATCTTTTGTATAGCCGGGTGCAATCACAATGTTTTCGAATAAATCAATATCATCGAATGATTTTTTGATTCTTTCTTCCATAGTTAACTGTGCCCTATCATAAAAACCGGTTAAATCGACAAATTGAGAACTAATCCCTAAATTCGACAGTATAATATGGGAATTGTAGGCAGAGTGAGCTTCTCCGAGAGAAGCTAAAATTTCTCTGGCTGCAGAATAAATATTGGCTTCCTTTATATAGCCGGAAGACAAGATTTCTTCCATACTATCTAAATATTTTTTAGTATGCTCTATTCTCTTTTTAATGAAACGGTCGGCTTCCTTAACATCTAGTCCCAGATCAGCAAATTTCTTATTGATATCGGTCAACCTATAATTTAACTCATCTAATTTGGCTTTATAGGTGCCATCATCATTGATAAAGCTTTGATAGATGCCTGGTTCTGAATTTTTCTTATCTTCTAATAGCAAATCAGTCACGCCCGCATAGGCAGAAACTACAAATACTCTATTATAGCTAAAACGCTCAGAATCAGGTTGCCCGATAATATTGTCTAGAACTGATTGAAACTCGCTCATGGATGAACCGCCGATTTTTTCTACTGTCAACACAATAGTTACTCCCTTCTATATACTTAGTTTGTTCTATTATTATATTACTAGGACCCTCAACTTTCAAATATTAACAGTAATTATTTTTAATTTATAACTCGAAATTCATATCTTCACTTAAAAAGAAAATATTGTCTTCCTTAAATTCATTGGTAAAATTAGGATCTAAGACCTTATTTGTATGGTTAAAGTGAGTAAAATATACTTTGCTTTCATTTTTCTCCAGTTTGTTTTCTAATAATTCATTTATAGTATCTTCAATGGGGGGATGAGGTACATTTTCGATACTTCTCCCTCTTAGTTCTCCTAATTCTTCTTTAGTATAGAAGGTACCGTCAATCAACATATTATCAGTTTTGGAACTTAGATCAGCAAATTTTGGTCGAAAACCTTCCCAACTGTCAATATCAGGCAGATAAAAAAGCGATTTATCTTCACCTGTAATTAAAAAACCAGCTGTATCTGTGAGCTCCGCCCGGTGCGAAACTTTAATCGGTTCAATATTAAAGTTCTTATCACTATAAATCTCCTGTCCAAAGATAAATATATTGATTTCAATGTTATTGTTTTCAACTAAACTCTGCCAGGGCTGATTAGTTGTTAAAAATTCCTTTAAGCGCGAACTACCCCTAACCTTTAGACCGCTGCTGTTGATAGCTTCCTTGCCTAAATACATTAGCCCGGCATAATGGCCCATATGGGCATGGGTTATTATAATCTCTTTTAGATGATCATCAGGAAAATCCAATTTTTTAGCCGCTTGATCTAGCTTTTCTAACTGGGCTGGCAAACGTGGTGTAGGGTCAATCAGATAAGTTGCCTTTTCTTTTTTATTTAACACAGCTAACGAAGCGGGATATCTAATTAAGTTCTTATTCTTTTTGACCCTCATACAGTTCGGACAGTCACAGCCCGGCTGGGGATATCCCCCATCCTGGACTGTTCCCAATACTTTTATTATAATATCGCTCATTAGGCCTCTCTCCTTACTTTTTCTTTTTCAGTTACAGGTTCAATCTCAGCTATTGAAATCCCTGTCAAACCATAAAAAGCATTAATTAAAATCACTAACATCGGGAAAAAGAGGAATGGTATAAACTGGGCCGGTTGGGCTCCCAGCATACTGGCTGCAAAGATAGCGGGTACACTCCAAGGAACTAAGGTTATACCGACTGTACCCCCGGCTTCTACATTCCTGCTTAGATTTTTCGTGTGCAATCCCATCTTTTTAAAGGTATTAGAAAACATGTTGGCAGGGATGATAATCGCTAAGACCTGTGCTCCTGTACTTAGACCGATTAAAAATGAAGTTACCAGGGAAGTAACTAACATTTTCCTTTTACTGTTAATCCAGATCATCATCCTTTCTAATATTATATCTAAAATACCTACTTTCTGCATTATTCCACCTAAGGCAGCCGCGGTGATAAGCAAGATAATCGTACCGCCCATGGAAGTAACTCCACCTTTAGAGAGCAGGCTGTTGATCATCTCAATCTCGCTGCTGCTCTTAAAACCAGAGGTAAACGCTCCCAATACAGCAGCCAGGCCTGATCCCTGAAAAAGCACAGCAAAAACTCCCCCTAAAATAGACATCGAAAGTAATGCAGGAATGGCCGGGGTCTTTCTAACTGCCAGAATAATTGTAATTAAAGGTAGAATAAATAATATCGGTGTAATGTTAAATAGACCATCGATGCCCTGCATTAAGGTATTAATCTGTTCAGTTCCTTCAAAACCACCGCCCAGCTGGGACTGTCCCACTCCCCAGTAAATGACCAAGGAAATCGCAAAGGCCGGAATTGTATCCCAGAGCATATGTCCAACATGTTCAAACAATTCACAGTCTGCCATGGCGGCGGCGATATTAGTGGTATCAGATAAGGGAGATAACTTATCTCCAAAAAATGCTCCCGAGATTATAGCGGCAGCGGTCAAGGGTGTAGAAAACCCCATCGCATTCCCGACAGCAATTAAAGCAATACCGACCGTAGCAATTGAAGTAAAGGATGTACCTAGGGTTGTGGAAACAATAGCCGTAATTAAGGCCGCTAAAGGAACAAACAAGCCGGGTCTTAAAAATTTAAGTCCGTAATAGATCATAGCGGGAATTGTGCCGCTTAAGATCCAGGTCCCTATGATGGAACCTACAATCAATAAGATAAAGATAGCAGGTAAGGCATTTGCTACCCCTTCTTTTAAGCCCTCCTGTAGTTCTTCCCAATCAAAATTATGTACAAAGCCAATTATACCAGTTGTTACAACACCACTCAGTAAAGGAACAATCATACCCACCTTCCAGTAAAATACTGAAAACGCACCTGTTAATAATAAGATAATAATCGGTAATAAAGCTGTGAAAAAGGAAATCTTCTCTCTTCTCATTTAATACTCCTCCTTGATTTTTTTTGCAAATAATAAAAACTTCTATAAAAACAAAAAAAGCCGTCCCTATATCAGGACGACATGCTCGCGGTACCACCTGAATTTATTCCAACTAAAAAATATAGTTAGAACAACTCTCTTGAGAGCTAGCACTCTCTCACCGGATAACGTTGGATAACGGCCTAGCTTACTCTTAGTTCAGCCGGCAACTCAGGGGTGTATTTCAGCCTTAAGCTTACTTCTTCCCCAGTCATAGTTTTTATTATTTGGATTAATTTGGAATCATTATATATAATCCCTTCTTTAATGTCAAGGTTTAATCTGGAAATTTTTTCTTGACATAACTTGCCCACAGTGGTAAAATTATAATCAATAAAATAAACTTAAATTCAGTGAGCAAGAAGAGTAACTTTACACTTTCATTTACAGAGAGCCGAGACTGCTGAGAATTCGGTAATGAAATCATAAAGTGAATGGCCTTGTGAGAAGCTGGGGTAAATATCTTTTTAAGATAGAGTATCCTAAAGCCGGTTTTTACCCGTTAATAGTAAATAAAAATCATCTAATAAATGATGGTTTTTAACAGAGTGAGTTAATTATTAACTAACAAGGGTGGCAACACGGAATTATTAATCTTTCGTCCCTATCGGGAAGAAGGATTTTTTTATTACGTGGTGCCACCTTTTTTAATTTTCATAAATTTTTAATAACCAGAAAGGAGTGGTTTAATTTGTATGCTCTAAAGATAGTTGTGGAAAAAATAGAAGGTTTTTGTGACCTGCCGATGGAAGTCGGAGATTACTTTACCGTCAGCGGTGGCAAGATAGAAATTCCTGAGGGTAAGCATATGTGCCTATGGGCAATGCAGAGTCTAATGCCGGTTTTACCGGCTAAGCAGAGGGAAATCAAAGAAGAAAATGACTGGATTCCACATACCAAAAGATTTATCTGTCCAGATCCAAATGGTGGAGTTGTCTTTAGGATAGATAGAATTGATCCTAAAACAGGTAAGGTCGTCGATAAAGAACAAGAAATACCACCTCGGGTCCAGGTCGCTTCGGAGGTCTGTACAGGCTGTCGGGCCTGTGAAACGGTCTGTGCTTTTGTACATAGTCAGAGTTTTAATGCCAAAAACTCCCGTATTAAAATTGAAAAGAATGAACGGGCCGGGGAAGATATCCCCTATGTCTGCCGCCAGTGTGGAGATGCTCCCTGTATCAAAGCCTGTCCTGTTGATGCTTTAAGTAGAGATCCTGCAACTAACGCTGTCTTAGTTGATGGTGATAAATGTATCGGCTGCTTTAAATGTGCAGAAGCCTGTCCCTTTGATGCAATCACTTTTATGGATGATGATACTGCCTTAATCTGTGATCTCTGTGGGGGCGAAGTCGAATGTGTAAAAAGATGTCCAACCGATGCTTTAAAGTTTGATAATAAGGGGGGAAAAGAATAATGAATTACGGTTACTGTAATCAAGCGCTCCGTATCAATTTAAGTAATAATACAATAGAAAAAGAAACATTAGATCCCCAATTTTTAAAAGATTATCTCGGGGGGCGCGGATTAAATGTGCGCCGCCTTTATGAGGAAGTTCCGCCTGAAGTTGACCCTTTAAGTGAAGATAATAAGATGTTTATTGGAGTAGGTCCCCTGACTGGATCCCTATTCCCAGGAGCGGCCCGGGTAAACTTTACAGCCAAATCACCCCAAACCAATATTCTGGGGGATTCCAATACAGGCGGCTTTTTAGGCCCTGAAATTAAATTTGCCGGCTTTGATCAGATTATTCTGGAAGGTAAAGCAGACGAGCTTTCCTACATATATATCAAAGATGGAGATGCGGAAATTAGGTCAGCAAAACACTTAAAACAGTTAGATACTTTTGAGACACAGGAGAAGATAAAGGAAGAACTGGGTGACAATCGGGTACAAATAGCCGCCATCGGGCCGGCAGCTGAAAACGGTGTTAAGTATTCCGGTATCTTCTGTAACATGGTGCGGGCTGCCGCTAGAACAGGTATGGGACTGGTTCTGGCCAGTAAAAATATTAAGGCAATAGCAGTGAGGGGTACCAGGGATCTCGGAGCTAAAAAGCCGGATAAGTTCAAAACATTAATAGATAAGATGGATCAAGAAATTAAAAACCATTCCGAATATGAGATAAGGACCAGACTCGGTACAACTCAGTTGGTATCTTCTTTAAATGAACTGGGCTGTCTGGCTACAAGACATTTCCAGACCGGCTACTTTGAAGCTGGAGATAAAGTAAGTGGAGAATACTTAGAAGAAAACTATAAGCAGAAGGAAAAGGGCTGTTTTGCCTGTACAATTCCCTGCAGCAGATTTTTTGAAATTAAGGAGGGCAAATACAAAGGGTTAAAAAGCGAAGGCCCCGAATTTGAAGGTTTAGCCGGTTTTTCTTCCCGGGTCGGTGTGGCTGATATTGAGGATGCACTACATGGTGTAGATTTATGTAACCGGTACGGCCTAGATGTAATTACTACCTCAGAATGTATCGCCTTTACCATGGAACTTTATGAAAAAGGTATCTTAAGTAGTGAAGAAGTTGATGGACTCAAACCTAACTTCGGAAACAGTGAAGCGGTTTTTGCCTTAATAGAAAAGATAAAAAACAGAGAAGGCTTTGGTGATCTTTTAGCAGACGGGGTTGTCAAAGCTGCTGAAAGAATCGGTAAAGATACAAAAAAATTGGCCATGCATGTTAAAGGTTTAGAAATCTTTCAGGCTGATCCCCGCGGTATCAAAGGTTATGGACTCGGGGTAGCAGTTGCTACCAGAGGCGGTGACCACCTACGTAGTGAACCCTGGTTTGAATTCAGTCAAAATGCTACCGAGGGTAAAAGAAGGTTTGGACATCCGGAATCTGCTTTTAGACTGGAGTATAAAGGCAAAGGTAGGGTAGTAAAATTTTATGAAGAAAGGTGCGTCCTGGCCGACTGCCTGGAAGCCTGTAAAAACACGGTAGTAAATATGGAAATTATCTCTTTTAAAGAAGCTGCAGAACTTTTAAATGCCTTAACCGAATATGATTTCACAGCTGAAGAAATACAAAAGTCGGCGGAAAGAATCATGAATGTAGAGAGAGCCTATATAGTCAGAGAAGGAATCAGACGCGAAGATGACAGCCTACCGGATCGTTTTTTAAATGAACCACTTCCGGAAGAATCTGGTGAATCAGCCGGAAGTGTAGTAGAGTTAGAACCGATGTTAGATGAATACTATAAAGCACGCGGCTGGGAAGTCGCAAGCGGTCTTCCGACCGAAAGCAAGTTGAAGGAATTAGGACTTGCTGACATTTTAGTTGATCTTAAGGATAGGAATATTATTTAAGTAGAGAGTATGAGAGGAGTGAGTATTAAAAATGGAAAGAACGAAACAAAATGATGCTTTAAAGTTTTACGGTGGAAAGTATATGGTCTTTGTCCCCATCTTGTTGGCTTTAGTTGGACTGGTCTACATAGCCTTACAAAATGCCAATATACCTGAATACTGGGTGGTCTTTTTATTACCCTTAATCTTTATCATGCCCTTTGTTAAGGATAAAGAAAAGTTTGCCAATGTGATAATTGACGGGTTTAGTTCCCGGGTTGCCATGATCTTGGTTGCGGCTGTAATGCTGGCCGGAATCTCAGGTACTATTCTTAATGAAAGCGGGTTAGTAAAAACTTTAGCAACTTATCTTGTCAATATGAATCTGGTCGGCAGTAAATTTGTAGTAGCCACCTTTATTCTAACCGGGATCGTGGCTCTTTCTACGGGCACCTCGGTCGGAACTATTTTCGTTGTAAGTCCTATCCTCTATCCGGTCGGGTATCTGGTAGGCAGTAACCCCGCCCTTTTAATTGGGGCAATAGTCTCGGGCGGTGCTTTTGGTGATAACCTATCACCGGTTTCCGATACAACGATTGCCTCGGCCACAACCCAGGGGATGGATATTGGAGGTGTGGTAAAAAGCAGGCTCAAATATTCAATACCAACCGCTTTAATTACCATTGTATTATACAGCTTGATCGGCCGCGGGGGCAGCCTTTCTGATCAAATTAGCGAATATGTAGGTACACCCCAACCGCTCAGTTTGCTTTTTCTGTTAGTGCCAATTGTGATCGTCTATCTTTGTGTAAGACAGCACCATTTAATAGAAGCTCTCAGTTACGGTATAATTACAGGTTTAGTACTCGGACTTTTAACCGGAATTATTACCCCGAATATGATTATTAATGTGCCGGAACCATTTGGGGCCGGCGGTATTATCTTAGAAGGTATCCAGGGCTCGGTCCCCACCATAATAGTTGTATTAATCTTATTCGCCCAGATTAACTTCCTCAAAGAAGGGGGCGGGATCGATATAATAATAAATATGATGGCCAAATTTGTAAGGGGTGTAAGAACAGCTGAACTATCAATCGTTTCCTTATTGATATCACTAAATGTGCTCACCGGACTCAATACAGCAGCTATCATCGGGACCGGTGAAATCGCCAATGAAATGGGTGAAAAATATGGTATCAGCGGTTACCGCAGGGCTAATCTGATGGACTGTGCCGGGACAACCTTAAACTATTTGATACCTTATATGGTACCGGTAGTGGTGGGTTCGATGATGAGTTCGATGTATGCACCTTTTGAAGATACGGTTCAGGTCAGTACAGTAGAAGTTGTTACCAATCAGTTTTATCCCTGGGTCATGCTGGTTGTCTTAATCTTTTCAATTGCAACTGGTTATGGACGTAAATTTGCATTCTTTACAGATGTGGACTGATATTAAATACTTATACTTAATTAAATTTTGAATAAGTAATCATCCTGCTGGATGTGATTAATCTTCCATATCCAGCAGTCTCTTTTCACCCTGATAGGAGTTAATACCTGTTATATTCTGGGTTACTTCAATTGTACCGAGATAATTATCATCCTGGTCCCGCAGAGCATAGTAGTTGATCATTATATACTTGCCTCGCATTTTGATTCTGAAATGTTCTTTATCTTTTCTGCCTTCTTTAAAACTATCTAATATTTCTTCTACAATAGGGACACTTTCCGGTGGGTGACAGTTTTGAACTGTGCGGCCGATCACTGCTTTAGACCGAGGGAAAATTCGGTTTTCATGGCCGGAAAAATATTTCACCCGGTCATCTTGACCAACATAGGTGATTTCGACCGGCAGAGTGTTTAAGATGATCTCAAGTTTATCTATTTCGATTTCTCCCGTTGGTAATTTTACTTTATCTGTTACTTTCTCCTGCCTTGCCTCTTTTATCTCTTTCTTGGCTAAATCAGAGGTATCGATATAGCAGAAACCCTCTTCAATAAATTGGTTATAGATATCAGCCCAGATCTCTTCTTTTAGGACTCGGTCGGCGACCGGAAATAAGATATTTTCTTCTTTGAAGATCATCCGATTCATTAAACTTAAGAGCTTACCCAACTCCATTTTAAAGGAATCTAAATCTAATTTTTCACTACTGGTAATTTCCTTTAGTTTTTTAATCTCATCGTGTAAGGACCACATAACCGCCATCGGTTTTTCATAGCTAACAACTTCTTCTAGATAGGGAAATAGGATGTTTTCCTTTTTAACATAATGAACATCAAATTCACTTAACTTAGCAAAATTTTTGTTTAATTGATTAATTGCAGCTGTTTTTTCTTCTTTTAAAAAAACATCTTTTGTTATCTCTTTTATTTCCGTCAAAATATTTTCTAAAGCTCTATTTTCTCTGATCATTAGATTTATCGGATGATTTTTATCAGCTGGCTTTTCCCAGGCAAACTCTTCTAAGGTAGGTCCAATTACATTTAATACTTTTTCAATATGTTTTTTAAGATTTTCGATACTTAATCCTTTTTTAACCAGGGTATCTTCTACAATCAAGACATCACTTGGATTTAAATCCTTTAATTCTTCTCTATACTCCTTTACTTTTTCCCGGTCTTTCTGACCGGCTAAAACCATCTCGGTCAGTTCTGCTAAGGCCTTTCTTCTTTTTTCATTATTATTTATTATCTCTGACATCTAACTACCCCCTTTGATTTTTCTTGCTTCACTTTTATTTTACAATAATATACTGTATAATTTAAAGTATAGTAGCAAAAGAGGTGAAAGCATGCTGA
>CAZGMM010000011.1:0-35125 GCA_964526845.1 uncultured Halanaerobiales bacterium
AAAAGACTGCCTAGAGTAGTCAAAAAAGAATCCTCGTTCATGAAAGATATTGAATAGGCGGGGAGTATGTCAAATAGTTTTATAGCGGGAGTTTCGACTGCCCTAGGAGTAGTTGTTTTATTAATCTTCGGTAAACCAAAAGAGAAGTTTTTAGCAATGTTATTAGGCTTTGCAGGGGGAATTATGCTGGCCATCTCCGTTTTTGAATTGTTACCAGAATCTGTAATATTGAGTTTTATGACGGTTTCTATAATTTCATTTATTTTTGGTGCCTTAATGATGTTCGGTTTAGATAAATTGATTCCCCATTCTCATTTATCAACAACGGACCATCTTGAGATAGAAAACCCTGAAAAAATAAAAATGAACTTATCAATGTTAAGGACAGGTTATTTAATATTTTTCGGTATTGGGTTACACAACCTGCCGGAAGGTATAGCCATCGGGGCCGGTTTTGAATCGAGTCCTGAGATAGGCTTATATATCGCCATCGCAATAGCCCTTCATAATGTACCAGAAGGTTTAGCTATCGCAGGTCCTTTAAAAACGGCTGGGATTAAAAATTTAAAGATCATTATATTTGCTTTAGGAGCAGGATTAATGACCGTAGTGGGCACTTTTATTAGCTTGTTAATCTTTAATATAACGAAAGTTTTTATAGGAGGTTTTTTAGCCTTTGCAGCCGGTGCAATGATCTATATAGTTAATGACGAATTAATTCCTCAATCCAATATTATTCATAATCATTTTGCAAATGTTGGAATTATTATAGGATTATTATTGGGTTTCGCTATGCTCTAATAAAATATTGAAGTTATAAATTTTCATTATTATTGTTATAAAAAGTAATTAGGGTAAACAGGAAATAATAAATTGATAAAGAAAAATAAAGTTAACAAGTGGAAAAACGAGCAAGTAATTTATAATTTTATATAGTTGAATTCAAATTAAAATAATTATGATGCCTTTCAATAATAATCCCAAAAAATTAAGATGCAAAAATAGAAGGAGGTTCAAATAATGAGCAAATATGATGATGAGGTTATTGAGATAATAAAGGACGGACCATATATTGCATATAATGTGAAACTGATGCTTAATAGTAAGGGAGAAGAGATGGAAACTTCTTCAAGAATGTCTTTATGTAGATGCGGTCATTCTGAGGACCAACCTTTTTGTGATGGTTCCCATATGGATGTAGATTTTAATGATGAGAAAAAAGAAGATAGAGTTTCAGATAAGGTAATTAAGTATGAAGGTAAAAACATTACAATTTATGATAACAGGGGTATTTGTAGTCATATTGGTTACTGCACAAATTTATTGCCGAAGGTTTTTGATAAGACTAGATTTAAATGGATAGATCCAGATGCGGCTGATGCAAAGGATATTATACGTATATGTGAACTATGTCCTTCTGGTGCTCTAAGTTACAGCTTTCCGGGAGGAGAACGGGTGAAAATAGTAGGCAACCAAAGAAAGAAGATCCGTATTTCGCCCGGCCCTTATGGCGAAAATGGCCCATTTGATATTGAGGGTGGAATAAAACTCAAATCAGACCGGGACCATGAGCCTGAATGTGAAGAACATTATTCACTCTGCCGCTGTGGTGCTTCTAAAAATAAACCATTCTGTGACGGAAGCCATAGGTTTTATGAAAATTATAAAGAAAGTGAAAAAAAGTCTACTTCTTCCATCTAAAGCAAAACTAAGCTCTAGATTGATGGTAGCATTTCGATTTTACCAATCAGATTTGGGGCTTGATAAGAAAAAAAGAATATGCAATTTAAAATTCAACCAAACCTGAAATATGCTAAAAAAATAGTTATTAAAAATATTTAAATAAATTAGTTTAATTGACTTTTGCTAGAAAAATTGTAATATATAAACTTTACAAGATTACTCAATAATGATAATATTAAATAAGATAAAAAAATTAAGCTAACAGGGATTGGTGAGATTCCATACCGGTGGTAATAGTCCACAAACTATCTTAATAGTTGATCTGGTGTAATTCCAGGACCGACAGTATAGTCTGGAAGGGAGTTAGTGTTTATAGATATTAATAATTAACCCCTTCTGATCAGGAGGGGTTTGTTAATGATATAAATAATAATACCGATACATTTCAAACGAGGATTAATATCATATTAATTATAATAAAAAATGAACAGGAGTGATCTTATGTTTGTAGGAGTTATCCAGGAAGTCGGTCAAGTGAAGGAAAAAACTATCGAAAATAATAAAATAAATATATATATTCAGGCAAATATGCTACCTAAAGAATTAGAAATTGGTAATGAAGTTAATATTAATGGTTTGTTATTTGTTGTTAATGAGATGGGAGAGAATTATTTCAAAGGTACAGGCAATTTGAGTATCATGGTTAATGAAAATTTAGAAAATCTAGAAGCGGGGTCCCCCGTGAACCTAGAAAAAGAGGTCCAACCTTATAGATACAAAGGTAGCCATGTAATCAGCGGTAATATTAATAATATCGGTGAGGTTATCGAAATAAGTCAAAATAAGGACCACAAAAAATTGAGAGTGAAAACGATCAAAGACCTCCATGATTATTTTAAGGAAAACAAATCAATAGCAATTAACGGTGTAAGTTTGACAATTAATAAATTAGTTGAAGATGAAATAGTAATTAAGGTAAATGAAGTAATCTGGCAAAATACCAACCTTAGATATTTAAACAAGGGTGATAAGATTAATATTGAAACTGATATTGTTGGGAGATATATCGGCCAAATCATGGACAAACAAGAGGAAATAATTGAGAAAAAGGAAATTATAAAAGAAAATTTATTAAATGAGGATGAACAACTTTAATAGGAGTGAGACCCATGAACCAAATTGATGAAGCACTGGCAGACCTTAAAGCGGGCAAGATGGTTATATTAGTTGATGATGGTGAAAAAGAAAATGATGGCGACATTTTATTAGCAGCTGAAAAAGCCGATCCCGCCAAAATCAACTTTTTAATTAAAGAAGTGCGTGGTTTAATCACGGTTCCCCTATCAAAAGCAAAGATAAAAGAACTAAATTTACCCCGATCGGGTAATTATGAAAATAAAAAAGATAATACTATTGATGATACTATTAAAGTTGCAATCGATCATATTAAAACAACAGATGGTATTTCAGCTAGAGATAGAGCCCTTACAATTAATAAATTAGCAGCCGGTGATGATCCAGAAAAATTTAAAAGGGCGGGCCATGTTTTTCCTTTAAGCGCAAAAGAAGGTGGAGTTTTAAGGAAAGCTGGTAAAGTTGAAGCAGCCTTAGATTTAATGAAATTAGCTGACTTAAAAGAAGCCGCTGTATTAACTAAGCTTATTGATGATGAAGGGGAAGTTGCCCAACTTCCTAAAATTAATGAATTTGCCCAAACTCATGATTTAAAAGTCATAAGTATAAAGGATTTAATTAAATATAGGAAGAAAACTGATAAACTAATAAAGGAAGCAGCCAATGCAAAGCTGCCAACCAAATTTGGCGATTTTAAAATAAAGATATTTAAATCCGAATTTGATAATAAAGAGCATATTGCAATTATTAAAGGTGATATAAAAAACAAAGAAGATGTCCTGGTTAGGGTTCATTCCCAATGTATTACCGGTGATATCTTTGGCTCATTAAGATGTGACTGTGGTGAACAGCTCGCCGCAGCCCTAAAGATGATTGAAGAAGAGGGCGAGGGCTTAGTATTATATATGAGACAAGAAGGCAGGGGAATAGGCTTAACCAATAAGATTAAAGCCTACTCACTGCAAGATGAAGGATATGATACTGTCGAAGCCAATCAAGAATTAGGCTTTGAGGCCGATTTAAGAGATTATGGAATTGGTGCCCAAATATTATCTGAATTAGGCCTGAAAACAATTAAACTGATAACCAATAATCCAAAAAAGGTAGTAGGATTAGAAGGTTATGGGCTTGAAATTAATGAGCGTGTACCCCTTGAAATGGAACCTCATGAGGAAAACGAGTTTTATCTAAAGACCAAGAAAAATAAATTAGGGCACATGTTAGATCTAGACTAAGGCATTAAATAATTTTTTAAAAAAGAAATTACTTTAAAAGCGTTAACTTTTATCTTATAATATTAGTAGAAAACAAAGAAAATAACTAACAGGGATTGGTGAGATTCCATACCGGTGGTATAGTCCACGAGCTAGTAATAGTTGATCTGGTGAGATTCCAGGACCGACAGTATAGTCTGGAAGGGAGTTAGTATATATAAATTTATTTTATTCAGATAACCCCTTCACCCACGGAGGGGTTATTTTATTTTGTCCTAAAAAAGAAATAGGTGGAGGTATCTAGATGGTTAAAAAAGATGATACATACTATATGAATAAAGCGTTAGAACTTGCTAAAAAAGGGGAAGGGAGAGTTAGTCCCAACCCGCTGGTAGGGGCAGTGGTAGTAAAGGATAATGAGATAGTTGGTAAAGGTTATCATAAAAAGGCCGGTACCCCACATGCCGAAGTACATGCGATCGAGGATGCCGGAGATCAAGCTGAAGGTGCGACCCTGTATGTAAACCTAGAACCCTGCTGTCATATTGGTAAAACACCAGCTTGTTCTTTAAAAATTATAAATTCAAATATTAAAAGATTGGTCGTGGCAATGGAAGACCCCAATCCTTTAGTGGCCGGTAAAGGTTTTAAACAGTTAAAAGAAGCCGGTATTGAAGTTAAATCGGGTGTTCTAGAAGAACGAGCTAAAAAATTAAATGAGATATTTATTAAAAACATGCGGGAAAAGTCCCCTTTTATATATCTAAAAACCGCGCAAACTTTAGATGGCTTTTTAGCCACCAGTACGGGAGATTCTAGATGGGTTACAAATGAAAAGGCGCGGGCTTATGGACATAGATTAAGACATAAGGTCGATGGGATTTTAGTGGGCATTGGAACTGTTTTAAGCGATAATCCCCGCCTAACTACTAGATTAGAAGTTGAAGAGGGAATTGACCCTATCAGAATTGTCCTGGATAGTAAGTTGAGGACCCCCCTCGATGCTAATATTATTAATAAGAAGTCAAATAGTAAAACTATGATTTTTACCGGTCAAGATCATGATAAAAACAAATTTGCAGAATTTAAAGAGAGGGAGAATGTTCAGGTCATAATTTTATCTTATGATCAAGATAATAGATTAGACGTAGAGGAAATGTTACAAATATTATATGACATGGAAGTAATGAGTATTTTAATAGAAGGGGGAGGCACAGTTAACCATTCTTTTATTAATAAAAAACTCATAGATAAAATTTACACCTTTATAGCCCCTAAAATATTAGGGGGTAATGATGGGATTCCCGCTTTTACAGGTAAGGGAAGCAAAAAAATGAAAGATAGTTTTAAATTGAAAAATATAGAATATGAAAAACTTGCTGATAATTTTTTAATTACAGGAGAACTAAGTTAGAGAGAGGGTGGTTTTTTGTTTACCGGTATTATTCAACAAGTTGGTACTTTCAAACGGAAATTAAAAGGAACTAACAAGTACAAATTAAAAATAGAGGTTAATGACTTTTTAAAAGATGTATCCACAGGAGATAGTATTGCTGTAAATGGAGTATGCCTAACAGTGGTCAATTTTAATACTAACTCTTTTACTGTTGATGTTATGCCTGAAACGGTTAAGTCAACAAATTTGGATGAACTTACAAAAGGCGCTAAGGTTAATCTAGAAAAATCTCTTCAGCCCAATAGCTTTATGGGAGGCCATATCGTAAGCGGTCATGTGGACGGCACCGGTGTTTTAAAAAACATAAAAGATGAAAAGAATGCCAAAATATTTACTTTTAAAGTGGATGAAAATATCAGTAAATATTTAGTAGATAAAGGTTCTGTGGCTTTAAATGGAATTAGTTTGACGGTCATGGATTACTCGCCTGAAGTTCTTAAAGTTTCGATAATACCTGAAACTATCAACAGTACTAATTTAAAATACTTAAAAGTAGGTGAGCTAGTTAATATTGAAACTGATATTATTGGTAAATATGTAAATAAGTTTTTAAGCGATGATAAAACTGATAATTCGAAGCAGAAAGAATTAGACAAACAAATGCTGAGAGAAAACGGATTTATTTAAAGGGAGTTGAGATTATGAACAGCATAGAAGAAGCTCTTGCGGATATAAAAGAGGGTAAAATGGTAATAGTAGTTGATGATGAAGATAGAGAAAATGAGGGCGATTTAGTAATGGCAGCTGAAAAAGCTGATAAAGAAAGCATCAATTTTATGATTAAGGAGGCCAGGGGTTTAGTCTGTACTCCCCTTAAAGAGGAAAGAATCAATGAACTTGAGTTACCTCAGATGGTGGACAATAATACCGATAAACATGAAACAGCTTTTACAGTATCGGTAGATCATAAAGATACTACTACCGGTATCTCAGCTTATGAAAGGGCCCTAACCATCCAAAAACTAGCTGATGAAAATAGTAAAGCAAAAGATTTTAATAAACCTGGTCATGTATTTCCTTTAACTGCCCGCAAGGGAGGAGTATTAAGAAGGGCCGGTCACACGGAAGCGGCCGTTGACCTGGCGAAATTAGCGGGTCTAAAACCGGCCGGTGTTATCTGTGAGATCATTCATGAAGACGGCAGTATGGCCAGACTACCGGAATTAAAAGAGTTTGCTGAAAAACATAATTTAAAAATAATTAGTATTGAAGACTTAATTAAATATAGAAAGAAAAAGGATAAGCTAATTCAGGAAGAAGCCTCGGCTGATCTCCCGACCCATTTTGGAGATTTTAAGATAAAAGTATATACCACAGAAGTAGATGACAGAGAACATGTAGCTGTTATAAAAGGTGATGTTTCAGGTAAAGAAGATGTCCTGGTAAGGGTCCATTCCCAATGTATTACGGGAGATATCTTTGGTTCATTGAGATGTGACTGTGGTGAACAGTTAGCCGCCGCCCTGCAGATTATTGAAGAAGAAGGCCAAGGAGTTTTGCTTTATATGAGACAGGAAGGGAGAGGGATTGGTCTAGCCAATAAAATCAAGGCCTATTCGCTGCAGGATGAAGGAATGGATACTGTTGAAGCTAATGAAGCACTCGGTTTTGAACCGGATTTAAGAGACTATGGGATAGGAGCCCAGATACTATCTGATTTAGGACTCCATACCTTAAGGTTAATTACAAATAATCCAAAAAAAGTGATTGGATTAGAAGGTTATGGACTAGAGATCACCGAGCGAATTCCGCTTGAAATAGAGCCCAATGAAGAAAATGAATTTTACCTTAAGATTAAAAAGGATAAGATGGGTCACCTCTTAGATCTAGATTAATTAAAAAAATTAATAATAGGGAAGGTGTTATAATGGCAAAAGTTTATGAAGGAAAGTTGATTGGAAAGGGACAAAAAGTAGGAATCGTAGTAGGAAGGTTTAATGAATTTATATCAAGTAAATTATTAGAAGGTGCTTTAGATGGGCTTAAACGACATGATGTAGAGGAAGAAGACATAGAAATAGCATGGGTACCTGGTTCCTTTGAAATACCCTTAACAGCTAAAAAAATGGCTCAAACAGGTAAGTATGATGGAGTAATCTGTTTAGGAGCTGTTATAAGAGGAGAGACTCCTCATTTTGATTATGTTTCCAATGAAGTTTCCAAAGGTGTTGCTAAAGTCGGCTTAGATACAGAAATCCCCGTTATTTTTGGTGTACTTACCACCGATACGATAGAACAGGCAATTTCAAGAGCCGGAATTAAATCCGGTAATAAGGGTTTTGAGGCAGCTCAAACCTTAGTAGAAATGGTAAATTTATATGATAATATGTAAAATAAATTAATTTTTTAAAAAATAAATATACTTAAATTTTGGCCCTATTTAAAAGATAGGGTCTTTTTTTGTTTTTTTAAAAAAATTCTTGACATGAATAAAAATATATATTAGTATATAGATAAAACGAACAATGTACTAAACATTGTTCTAAAAAGTGAAGGTGATTAATATGAGTAAGTATAAATTGTCTACTAAAGAGAAAATTATAAAAGAAACAATTCAAATAATGAAAAAAGAAAAGGATTTTGAGAAGATAACCATGAGAAGTATTGCAAAAAAAGCAGATGTAGCAGTTAGTATGTTAAATTATCATTTTCAGACTAAAGAGAATTTGATTAATAGAGCAGTTGAATCATATATAGGTGATGTAATTAAAAATTCTGAAGAAAGACATCGGGAAATGGAATTAACTAGTGAACAAAGAATGAGATCAGGTATTAATGCTGCTGCTGATTTTATAGCTAATAATCCGGGGGTTTCAAGAGTTTCAATATTAAGTGATCTGAAAAAAGGAAGTATAGATGATAATAGCAGCCATATTTTTCAATCAATTTTTAATCAATTAAAAAGATATTTTGGTGATCAAAAAAATGAGATTACATTGAAAATATTGGCTCAACAGCAGCTAGCTGCATTACAGGCAATATTTTTGAGAGCAGAGGTTTTCAAGAAACAAACCGGATTAGATTTTTTTAAGGAAGATGATAGGCGGGAAATAACAAAAAAGATAGTTGATAATATTTTATGTGAAAGTTGAGGAGATTTGATGACAAAAATAACTACTTATAATTTAAAAAATGAATGTAATTCTAATAGATACTATAAAGAGATCTCAGTATTTACAGATTCTGTATTAAAAAGAATAAAAGCGGAATTTGTGCTATTTATTAAAGAGTATGCATTTTATCATAATATTGAACTTGATAATCATTATGGCGAAATATCTTTAGAACTATTAACATTAGCTATTTATTTTTATCTTTATAATGAAAAAGCAAAAAAGAGTAATATAATATTTGAAAAGCTTTTATTAAAACTAAAAATGTTTAGAAATAATCATCATAGATCTAAAAAAATAATAGATCCTTTATGTGGTATGATGATTTCTTTGAATGAAATAATATCAAAGAAAAGTAAAAGTGATTTCCAAGATAGTGAAATTTCTTTCAAAAGATTAATAGATTGGGTAAAATCAACCGGAGAATTTGACCAGGATGTTGAGAGAATGAAAAAATGGCAGAAATATTATGATAAACTAAATGATAAAAATAAAAAGGATTTTATACAAAAAATTAATTCATTATTTACTTGGTTTGAACAAAAAAGTATATGGAAACTAGGTAAGTATACAAAAAATGTTAATAGTTATTTATCTAAGCATAAAAATAATTTAAGTTTAAAAGAAGACCAAATTTTTGTAAATAGAAAACGAATTGAGTATCATTTGAATATGATTGGAGCTGAAATATTAAATAGAGAATATAAAAATGAATTTCATACAAAGAAAAATAAAATCATATTATTACCTACTTGTATGAAAAGAAATAAAAAGAAATGTCAGGCTAAAAAGGAAACTATAGGTAGTACATGCGTGAGTTGTAATCAAGATTGTAATATAAATATTATACAAAAAGAAGTAATGAAATCTAGTGTTAAGACTATTATTGTAGGTCATGAATCAAGTCTTAATAATAAAATGAAAATGGAAAAAGCTTTTGAGGATACTGCTATCATTGGAGTAGCGTGTGTTTTACATCTAATCTCGGGTGGATGGAAATTGAAACAGGCAAAAATACCTGCTCAATGTGTATTATTAAATTATAGTGGCTGTCAAAAACACTGGACGGAAAAAGATATACCAACTGAGATTAATATCAATATATTAAATGAATTAATCAATAAAAATAAAATGGCTAAAAAAGGAGAAAAAAATGAATATTATAGCAATATTAGGTAGTCCAAAAGGAAAAGGTAATGGTTATAAAGCTGTACAAGAACTCGAAAAGTATTTAAAGATGAATGGTCAAGTTAATTTTAAGTACATATTTTTAAAAGATATCGATCTTAAAAACTGTATTGGTTGTTTTCAATGTGTGGCTAAAGGTATTGAGAGATGTCCTATTAAAGATGATAGAGAATTAATAGAAAAAGAAATAGAAGCTGCTGATGGAATTATATTAAACTCACCTGGCTATGTATCTAATGTTAGCGGCTTAATGAAAAATTTAATTGATAGATTGGCTTATCTAAATCACCGGCCTAAATATTTTGATAAAAAACTGTTATTATTAGCAAATGGTGGTTCAGGACTTGCTAAAACAATTGAAGCTATGGAACATACTTTAGGAGGAGGTCCTGAAGTAATAAAAAAAATCGAGCACCTATCACCTCCCTGGCAGTTAAAAGAAGAAATAGTTCATAAAAGAAGTCAAAGATTAAAAGAAACTGCTAATAAGTTCTACGAATCAATTAAAGAACAAAAACTACCTATACCTTCTTTAAGTAAATATATAAGATTTAGATTTTTCAAAGAAGTATCTACAAAAGTAAAGAAATATCTGCCAGCGGATTATGATTATTATAAAAACAAAGAAGAATATTTTTATAAAACTAAAATTAGTATATACAAGAAAATTATGGCCTGGTTTGCCTTAAAAATTGGTTTCTTTATGATGAAAGACATGGAAGCGAAAGAATAATTATATAAAAAAATAGTAGAAACAAATAAAAAATGGTATAATATGTTTAGAAATTACATATTAAAAAGAGGTGAACCCAAAAGTGAACAGCCATGTTATTGATTATGAAGTTTTAGGCGATGATATGCAGGTGGTGGAAATCGAATTAGATCCCCAGGAGACTGTCATTGCCGAAGCCGGTGGAATGAACTGGATGGACAGTGGGATTGAATATGATGCCAAGATGGGAGATGGAACTGAAGTCAATGATTCAGTTATGAACAAGATATTTGGAGCAGGTAAAAGATTAATAAGCGGTGAATCAATTTTTCTGACTCATTTTACTAATAAAAGGAATATAAAAAGGAAAGTAGCTTTTGCTGCCCCTTATCCAGGCAAGATTATTGCTTTAGATCTAACAGAAGTACCACAAAACACCTTTACCTGTCAAAAAGATGCATTTTTATGTGCAGCAAAAGGCACAAAAGTCGATATTACATTTAATAAAAGATTGGGTACTGGACTTTTCGGGGGAGAAGGATTTATCTTAGAAAAATTATCAGGTGACGGAAAGGTTTTTTTACATGCAGGAGGTACTGTTGTCAAAAAAGAACTCGATGGAGACATGATAAAAGTTGATACCGGTTGTTTAGTTGGATTTACGGAGGGCATTGATTATAATATTCAAAAGGCCGGTAAATTGAAAACCATGTTATTTGGGGGAGAAGGCTTGTTTTTAGCTACCCTTTACGGTAAAGGCACCGTTTACTTACAAAGTTTACCTTTCTCTCGACTGGCTGATAGAATAATCAAAAGTGCACCTAGATTACAAGGGAAAAGAAAAGGTGAGGGCTCTGTCTTAGGTAGATTAGGGGACTTTGTAGATGGTGATAATTTTTAAGATGAGAATCAATGATTAAAACCCCCTTTGAGAGAAGGGGGTTCACCTTTTAAATTATATAATTAATCGCATTAAAAATAATATTGGCTGCAATACCGGCTGCCAAGCCGCCTACAAAGTGACTGCTAATTGCAGTTGAGATTAATTTCCTTCTATTGAGGGCATCCATCATTGCGACGTGTGTGCTTAAAAACCCACTCCAGCACATACCCATTGCGGTAAAGACCGCTATTTCATTGGGACCAATAATATTTTCTGACAAAAATTTAGGGATTAAACTTAAGGCAGCTCCAACTGCTCCTAAGGCAGTTATGGGGAAAGCAATTGCTTCTGGATTGGAAAAACCGAATAAAGGTTCTAATACTGGTGATAACCAGCTTCCAATTGTCGGTAATAGCCTTACCCCTTCAAAGGCTCCTCCCTGATAACCAGCTTCCGGGGCCCCAAAGGTCAATACCATGATAATTGTACAGATTACTACAACTCCCGGTATGATACTTAATCCAATATCTACACCTAGTTTCCCACCTTCCAACATAGCGCTTAAAGCCCTTTCCATAAAGTTTTCATTGGCTTCAGTCGCTTTTTTGCGATTCAAAAAGTTTCTTTCCTCAACATTTTCTAACTTTTCTTTATCTAAATGTTCTTCTCCATTTTTATCGATTCCCATGTGTTTTTTAACGCGATAATTCATTATTCTAACACTTACAATACTTCCAATTATGGCCCCTAAATTACCTATTAGAGCCTCTTTCATAAAGCCGAGACCGGCCATAAAAGTTGTAAGTATTAAGCCCATGCCAAAGGCAGTACCGAGATTACATAAAGAGGGGACTTCAAATTTTTTGAAATAACCCAAATATCCTTCTTCTTTGGCCAGGGATATAATAGCAGGGTTATCTGACAAATATGTAGTGATTGTTCCTAAAAAAGAAACGCCCGGCAGGTTATATAAAGGCCTCATAAGAGGTGCAAATAGTTTATTTAACAGAAATATCAAGCCGAATTCGGTGGCCATTTTGCCAAAGGCACCCGCTAATACTGCAATGGCCATGATGTAAAATACGGTGTCCATCAGCAATTTGTAAGCAGTTTCCATCAAGGTTGAAAACATATTACCGATACCCATTTGGGAACCGACATAACCGAAAAACAAGAAGATAAGTAATAAAAATATTATAGTATCACTATATTTTTTCCTAAAAGAAATTTCAGGACTGCTGTCTTTCATACAAAAATACACTCCAATTTTAATAATTTTTTCACATGCAACACTTCAATATTATAACTCAAAATAATCATGATTACAATAATAAAAATAATATTTTTGAATTTCATTAAATTAATGATAAAATGTAATTTAGATGAGGTTATTTCATATCGGAAAGGATGAAAAAAGTTGAAGATTTTAGTCACAGGCGGGGCGGGCTTTATCGGCAGCAACTTCATAAGATATATACTTAAAAATAAAGAAATTAAGATTGTTAATTTAGATAAATTAACCTATGCGGGTAACAGAAAGAACTTAACTGATATCGAGGATGATAATAACTATAGGTTTATAAAAGGCGATATCTGTAACCAAGGTTTAGTAAACAAAATTGTCTCAGATCATGTAGATATTATAATAAATTTTGCGGCAGAGTCACATGTGGATAGAAGTATTGAAAATCCCAATAAATTTTTTAATACCAATGTATTGGGAACACAAATTTTATTGGATGCTGCTGTAAAGTATGAAGTGGATAAATTTATTCAAATTTCTACTGATGAAGTGTACGGACCTGGAAAACCAGATCAGTTTCATAGAGAAGAAGAGGCTCTTTCTCCCACTAATCCATATGCAGCCAGTAAAGCAAGTGCTGATTTATTGGTCCTTTCTTATTACAAAACTTACGGCTTATCTGTTAATATCTCAAGGAGTACAAATAATTATGGTCCCTATCAGTATCCCGAAAAAGTTATTCCTTTATTTATAACAAATTTATTACAGGATAAAAAAGTTCCCTTATACGGTGATGGTAGCCATATAAGAGACTGGCTGCATGTAAAAGATCACTGTAAGGCCATTAAATTAATCATTGAAAATGGTAAAGAAGGAGAAATATATAATATCAGCAGCAATAATAGATTACAAAACATAGAAATGACTAAGAAAATCTTAGACTTACTTAATAAGCCATATTCAGCGATTAACCATGTTAAAGATAGACCCGGTCATGATGATGGATATTTTATCGACTCAACAAAAATAAAAGAACAATTAAATTGGGAACCCGAATATGATTTTGAAAAGGGTCTGTTAGATACAGTGAATTGGTATAGGCAAAATAAACAGTGGTGGAAAAAATTGATTTAATACAAAATAAAAAATGTCTAATTTTTTGTTTTTAGACTGAATTTCCAATAAAAATATAAAGTAATTTGCTGAGGTTTATTTACTGTCATTTTGTTTGTTATAAATTTTCAAATAAGATATAATATTAATGATATTTTATAATCCTTAATTTGTTTTCAGAAACAAGGAGTGTTTCAATGGATATAAATAGTTTGAAATTTTTTAAAAAGATTGCGGAAGTAAAAAGTATTTCAAAAGTGGCAAAAGAGTCTCATATTTCTCAATCAGCCTTAAGTCAACAGATTCAGAAATTAGAGGTGGATTTAGGACATCAACTTTTTATCCGCAGTAATAAAGGGGTAGAATTGACAAAAGCGGGTGAACTGGCTTTAAAATATATTAATAATATGATAAAAACCTATGATAAAATGAAAGAAAGCCTTGATAATCAACATAACCAGGAAATTAAAATTGAAGCCCATCATTCTATAGCAACTTATTGTTTACCATGTGCTTTAATTAGAATGAGAGAAAAATATCCCAATCATGAATATAATTTAATTTCTAATTCTTCGGAAGAAATAGAAAATGATATCTTAAATGACGTATGTGAGGTGGGATTTATAAATAGACCTCCCAGAGAGGATCTAATATTTAAAAAAGTGGTAGAAGAGAAAGTTGTTTTAATTTCCCCGCCTGGCCGAGATATTCCCGAAAAGATTAGATTAAAAGAAATATTAGAGCTGCCGTTAGTTATTTTAGAAGAAGAATGTATTATCAAAGATAAATTATCTACTGCACTTCAGAAAATTAATTATAGTCTGGATGATTTACAGATTCTAACAAAATTAGACTCTACTGAAGCCATAAAAACTGTAGTACAAAAGGGTTATGGATTAGGTTTTGTACCCTATAACTCCGTCAAAAAGGAAAATGAAAATGGAGACCTAAATATATCTAGAATTAAAGATTTCAACCTGGATTATGACATTTATTTGGTCAGAAAAAAGAAGAGTGAACTTTCATTAACAGCAAGAGAATTTATTAATGGATTCTTAAGGTTGGGTAGTAATATTTGTTGTTAATAATACTTTAAAATTGGATTGGGGATTTTTATGGAAGTACCTTTTAGCAAAGAATATTATACAGGAAAAGAAAAAGAATATATTACTGATATAATAAAAAATAAATATCATACCAGGGGTGATGGTTACTATACTGAAAAGGTGAGTGATTTATTAGAAGAAAAATTTTCTGTTTATAAAGTATTTATGACTACATCCGGGACCCATGCTCTAGAAATATCCACTTCTTTAATCGACCTAAAACCAGGCGAGGAAGTTATTATGCCTTCTTTTACCTTCCCCTCAACTGCCAATGCTGTCTTAAAAAATGGCGGCATACCAATCTTTGCGGATATCAAGCCCGACACTTTAAATATTGATCCTGAAGATATATTAAATAAGATAACCAACCAGACAAAAGCAATTATGCCCATCCATTATGCCGGTATTGCCGCTGATATGGAGAAAATAAAGGAGATAGCAGCCGAGTTTAACCTATATATAATTGAAGATGCAGCTCAGGCAGTTAATTCCCTGTACAAAGGTAATTACCTGGGTACAATTGGTGATTTTGGCTGTTTTAGCTTTCACAGTACAAAAAACTATATAAGTGGAGAAGGCGGTGCTATTTTGATCAATAAAGAAGAGGAAGAATTGGTCAAAAAAGCCGCTGTTCTTAGAGAAAAAGGTACTAACCGTTTTAGTTTTTTAAAGGGGGAAGTTGATAAATATACCTGGGTAGAAGAAGGTTCAAGCTATCTGCCATCAGATTTGTTGATGGCATTTTTATATGCCCAACTAGAAAAAATGGATCAAATAAAAAATATGAGGCAGAATATTTTTGAGATATATCAAAACAAACTTAAAAATATAGATGATTATCATTTTGTGGATTCAATTACTAAAATACCTAAAGGACGTAAAATCAATTATAATTCTTTTTATATTATCTTTAGTGATAAAGACATAAGAGATAAAATGATTGAGTTATTAAAAGAAAAAGGGATAACAGCTACTTTTCATTATATCCCTCTGCATATTTCTCGAATGGGAGAAAAATTAGGGTATAAAAAAGGAAACTTACCAGTTACTGAAAAATCTGCAGATACTATACTACGTTTACCTCTTTATACTCAAATGACTGAAGAGGAAGTTAATTATGTTATAAACAATATCAAAGAAATCTTTGAGGAGTTAAAATAATGAAGGAGACCATTTCAATTGTGATTCCGGTTTATAACAGCTATAATTCTCTGGAAGAACTTTATAATAGATTAACTAAAACTCTTGAAAAAAATTTTGATAACCATGAATTAATAATGGTGGATGATCATAGTCAGGATGAGAGTTTTAAAAAGTTAAAAGAACTTCATGAAAAAGATAATAGAATTAAGGTAATCAAGTTGGCTGAAAACTTTGGCCAGCAGAATGCATTGATGTGTGGTTTTCATCATTCATCAGGAGATTATATCGTAACTATGGATGATGATCTGCAGCATCTACCGGCTGATGTAATTGAACTTTATCAGGAAATTAAAAAAGGTTATGATATTGTATATGGAATACCTGCTGAAAGACAGCATCTATTTTATCGGAGAATAGGCTCCTATTTAACCGATAAAGTATTTAATCTGATTACTAATAAAAGCAAAAATATAAGGGTTAGTAGTTTTAGAATATTAAAAAGAAGTTTATTAAAAAAGGTGATACAGGATAAGAGAGCTTTTGTTTATCTTTCCGCGATAATTTTAGACTTAACTGATAATATTGGAAATATTTACATAGAACATGAAGACAGAAAACATGGAGATTCTAATTATAATTTCTTTAAGTTATTTAAATTATTTGCTAAATTATATATTTATTATTCTAATAATAAGATACTTGGGATATTTAGAAAAAATAATCCTCAATATGATATCGAAGATAAAATGGGATTTACAAAGGAGTAAAAATAGATGAAGTTACTAATTTTAGGGGGAGGCAATGCCCAATTAAGTGCAATTAGAAAAGCAAAAGATATGGGTCATGAAGTCCTTATCTCCGATTATTTAGAAGATGCTCCCGGTATCAAATTAGCAGATCACCATGAACTTGTCAGTACTTTTAATGTGGAAGCCAATATTAAAGTAGGGAAAAAGTATAATATCGATGGTATAATGACAATTGGCACCGACCAACCGGTCTATACGGCTGCTGCTGTGGCGGAAGCTTTATCAATTCCCACCCTGTTAGACAAAGAAACAGCCAAAGCGGTAACCAATAAAAGGGTGATGAAAAGAAAGTTTAGAGAGAATAATATACCAACGGTTAATTATCAGTTAATAAAAAAAGACTTTTATTTTAAACAAATCGAAGAAATTAACTTTCCAGCTGTACTTAAACCACTCGACAGTCAGGGGCAGCGGGGAGTATTTAAAATTAACTCAATTGATGAAATGGATAAGTATTTCCCCAAGGTAGTGAAATATTCCAGGGAGTCTGAAATTTTGTTAGAAGAATATTATGATGGTGATGAAATCACAGTAAGTGGTTGGGTAGATAATGGGGAGTTACATATTTTAACCATTACTGACCGCGTTACTTATGAGCAGGATGTAAATATAGGGATCTGTACTGCCCATATGTTCCCTTCTAAGCATCTTGACCAATCTCACGAGGAAGTAGAAGAGATTTCAAGTAAAATCATTAAGGCTTTTAATATTAAAAATGGGCCGATATATTTTCAGATGTTAGTTGGAGAGGCAGGTATTAAAGTCAATGAAATTGCCTGTCGTATCGGGGGAGCTTATGAAGCGGACTTTATGCCCTTAATTACTGATGTAGACATATTAAAGATGGTTATTAACAGTTCTTTAGGAAAAAGTATTAATAAAGAAACCTTAAAGAATTATAATTTATTGGAAAATGATAACTGGTTATCTGTCCAGTTATTTTTCGCCGGTAAAGGGAGAATTAAAAGTATAAGAAATATTGAACATATTAAAAATATTCCAGAAGTATTTGATATTAAAGTAAACTATAAAGAAGGAGACACTATTCCCGAGATAGAAAACGCCACTGCCCGGGCCGGTTATTTTATTG
Organism: uncultured Halanaerobiales bacterium; assembly: GCA_964526845.1. Taxonomy (GTDB): domain Bacteria; phylum Bacillota; class Halanaerobiia; order Halanaerobiales; family M55B127; genus M55B127. The sequence continues at coordinate 17,888 of CAZGMM010000011.1, forward strand.
TTAAAGCAAAAAGCAAAAGAGAGTTAAAAAATAATATAAAAAAAGTATATGATAAATTAAAAATTTTAAACACTAAAGACAAAAATCTTGTTTTAAGAAATGCAGGTGAAACACTTTAGCACTGTTTTTTTATATATATTTACATTATTCAAATTTCAAAAAGGGAAAGCCCCGGAGTTAATAAACCGGAGCTTTCCCTTTTTATATTAAGTTAAAATACTATACTAATATTATTCACTAATTTTTTGTCTTATATTTAATTTAAGCTAATTATCTATTACTTTATATATTTTTACTTTCCAATCTTTGGCTCCTATATACTTAGCGATCCTCATTCCATAAGTTTTATTGGAAAACTCTTTTACCAACCTACAATCCGTTACAAGATAATCCTTCATATCTGTGTAATAAGGATAAAGATTTCCATAGAGGGCATTCCAGGTCGGTCTACTATTATAAATAAAATCCATCTCTTCTGGATAAATTATATATTTTATATTATTTTTCTCGATATATTCAGAAAAACTTAAATTATTTTCATCTAAATAAGCTAGATTCCTGTAATCATATAATTTGTTATAGTCAAAATAGAATTGTGTATTTAAATTAGCTAACACTTTTTCGTCTTTATTAACGGTATTTGAAATATCATTAAGATAATCTTCGTAATTAAAGTAAGAGTTATTATAAATTATAATAAAAGAATTTAATAAAAGAATGAATATTAAAGCGGTTAAAATTGTTTTGGAATATTCCGGGTCAATATTTTTTACTAAATTTGCTAACAAGAAATAGAGGACAGGAAATATAAAGATGATTGAGGTTTGATTATATCTGCCTATTATTATATAACCCAAGTTAATTCCTATAAAAGAAAGCAGCAAAATATTAATAAAGTTATCTTTTTTTGTAAACAACTTATATATTGAATAAATTATAGTAAGCCCAAAAAGATAGAATTGGGGCTTGATATCTGGGGTAAAGTAAGTACCGCTGACCTGATAATATAATTTTTTATAAAAATAATCCAAACGGTCCAATTTAATTTGCAGGGATTTAAAAACTCCCAGAGTTTCACCATAGTTTTTATAGTTGTAGATAAAATTAGGGTCGAAATATAAGCTCATTAAAATAAAGATTAGGGCACCTATAAAGACCGTTGTTAAGAAAACTAATAGATCCATATAATTTAATTTTTTTGTAAAAATAAAGTAATAGAGGTATAAAAATAAAAAAGGCATAAAAGTAATAAAGCTATTGGGATGAATACCGATTGATATTGATATTACTAAACCCAGTAAGAAGTTACTGGAATAATATTTATCCTGAATTACTTTTGTTAAAAAGTAATAAAGAGCTATTAAAAATATAGATACTAATATAATTTCCTGTCTCGCCAGATGGGTGGTATATAAAAATTGGATATCAACTGCAAGTAAAATGGTAGTTAAATATGACAAATTCTGAGATTTTGTTAATATCAAAGTGATTTTATAAAAAAAGAACAAAGAAACAGTTCCAAAAATTAAAGAGATTAATCTAAAGGTGAATATTTCATAGCCGAAAATCTTTAAAAAAACTAATTGAATTGAATGAAAGAGCACCCTAATAGCATGCGGACTGCGGGGGTAAAGATCAAAAAAAGGTTCTGTTACATCATAAGTTCCTTCATTTAATATAGATCGAGATAGACCAGCTAACCAGGCTTCATCAGAATGAATAAAAGGGAAGCCGGTAAGGAAAAGCAAGTTGGCTAGAAAGTAAATGATAAGAATCGCATATAGTTTGTTTAATTTTTTTAGTTTAATCATATATATCAGACCTTTAAGTTTACTATTATTTATTATAACACAAAAAAATTTATGGTAAAGAAGAAATATTTAAAGAAAAATTTCACATTATCGAATAATCAAATGCACTATTAAAAATGCTAATACCAAATACCAGTCTTTATCCCTTATAATATAAATAAAGAATATTGTACTTTATTTAACAATATTATTTTCACAAAATAAATTTGTGAGGTAATATTATATAAGTACAAGTGCCTGGAAATAAATATGTAATTTAAAGGCACTAAATATAATAAATAAAAACAACCAAAATTCTAAGGAGGGAAATTTTTAATGAGAAGAAACAAATTATTATCAGTCCTATTTGTAGTTGCGTTGACATTAGTAGTTATGAGTTCATCTGTATTGGCAGTATCAGATGAGGTAGAAAATGCTGTGGACAGTTATTTTGCCAACTTACCAGAAGATAATGGTATGATAGGGGAAGAGGCCTTTGTAGAGAAAGTTAAGGCAGGCGAAGATCTTTTTGTATTAGATATCAGACAGCCTGATGTTTATAATGAAGGCCATATCAAAGGTGCTGTAAATGTACCCTGGGGACCAGATGCAATCCCGGCTGCTCTAGATAAACTACCAGGTGATGAAACCATATATGTTTACTGTTATACCGCCCAAACCGCTAATCAAACCGTTGCTTTACTTAACTTTGCCGGTTTTGAAGCTAAATCAGTAAGATTCGGTTGGAATTTAGGAATTACAAGAGTAGACGGTTATGAAGATGCAGTTGAAACTACAGCAAATGAACTGGGTGGAGAAACCGAGTATAAGATTGATGAAGATATTAAGACGGCCATAGTTGACTATTACAAAGGATTAGCCGATGTAAGTGATACCATGTTTAAAAACTATAAAGTAAGTGAAGACATGTTAAAGATGGCCTTAAATTCGGATAGTGATTTAATGGTAGTATCAATCAGACAGCCATCCGCTTATTCAGAAGGCCATATCGAGGGTGCAATTAACATACCATGGGGTGAAGGAATGCAGGAATATTTTGGCCAATTACCTAAAGATAAAAAATTAGTAGTATATTGTTACACAGGTCAAACAGCCGGACAGGCCGTAGCAGGTTTAAGAGAATTAGGTTATGAGGCAGTATCACTTAATGGTGGTATGGGAACTCCCGCTAATGAACCATATGGATGGACCAATAAAGGTTATGAAACAGTTCAATAATTAACATATAAAATATTATAATAAAGCAAAAGCTGGCAGTTAATTTTAGCTGCCAGCTTTTATAATATCATTTTATATCTTTAATTAATCGTATTAAATTAATTTTAAAATTTTCATCATCTTTTTTACTTCTCTTTTTAGCTGTGGGATGTCTCCCACCTGCCCTTCTTATTTTTTTATTAATATGTCTTTTCATAAGGAGTGTATCTATATTCTTATCTGTATATATTTTGCCTTTGGAATTAATAGCAGAGGCTTTTTTAGAAAGGGCTAAAGAGGCAAGCCCATAATCATCAGTTATTATGATATCTTTTCGGGTAGCAAAGTTTATGATCTTCATATCAACCGATTGATAACTTTGATCTACTTTCACTACCTTGCCATAGTTTAATTTTATATTATGGTTATAATCACAAAATAATACCAATTCTATATTAAATTTATGAGCAATAGATTCGGCTAGATCTATCACTGGACAGGCATCGCCATCAATGATAATGCGCATAATTAACTCTCCTTTTCCATTCCGAAAAATTCATCTTCTTTATTATTATAACTTAAACTTGGCATTTTTTCTATTTTATCCTATGAAAACAATATGAACATATGTTATAATTGATAATGAAATATATTAAAGGAAATAACTTTCAGTTATTGAATATATAAAATAACTTTACTATAGATTGTATAAAATCTTGTAGTATTAAATATAAAATACAGAATAAGAGTAATGAATTTTTTTTGCCTATATTGTTTAAGTTGGTTTCAAACTTTCATATAATATTTAAGTGAAGCCCAAAATATATTTTTAAGTAATAAAAAGGAAGGGTGTACTCATGTATATAAAGAGTCTTAAGTACTTTCAAGAAATTGCCAAAATAAAAAGTATATCAAAGGTGGCAAACAATTCCCATATCTCACAGCCCGCTTTAAGCCAACAGATTCAAAAATTAGAGGATTTTTTAGGGACAGAACTTTTTATTCGAAGTAATAGAGGGGTTGAGTTAACTGAATCCGGAAAAATTGTTTTAAAGTATGCGGATAATATCATAAGAACCTATGATAAGATGCTCTCTGAATTAGATGAGCAGGATAGTAAAGAGATAAAAATCGAAGGAGAGCATACTATCGCTACTTACTGTTTACCCTGTGTAATTTTAAATATGCAGATGAAATTTCCCAAGCACAGATACAATCTAGTTTCTGCCTCTCCCGATAAAATAGAACAGGATGTTGCAAGTGATATCTGTGAAATAGGCTTTACTACCACACCCGTTCAAGAAGAAAGTTTAAATTCTAAAAATGTAATTGACGAAAAGGTGGTATTGATTTCGCCCCCTTCTTATGATATGCCTGAAAAAATTAAATTAACAGATGTAATAGAGAATAAATTCATTATCTTAAAAGAAGACTGTATTATTAAAGAAAACTTTAAAGAAGGTCTTCAAGAAAAAGGTTATAATTTTAATGATGTAGAGATTATATCTCGCCTTGATTCTACAGAAGCTATAAAGACTTTAGTGAGAAAAGGATATGGAGTAGCTTTTGTTCCTTATAATTCAGTCAGAGATGAATTTAATGCTAATGAGATTCAAGTATCAAGAATCACTGATTACAACTTAGATTATGGTATCTATATGATTTATAAAAAAGCAGAATTTTTAAGTAAAGAAGCGAAAGATTTTATTAGACATTTCAAGCAACTCGGAAAACATGTATGTTATTAAATTAACATAATCAAAAAGTGGAAAATAATACATTTGATAATTGAATATACTATTAATAAAAGTTATGACAATAAACGGTGATTATATCATATAATATTATTAAAGGTTGTACTATTTTTAACAATATAGAACTGGAGGTTGAAAAATGAAAAAAATAGCAAAGATAATTTTTGTTTTATTAACATTTGCGATTATTTTCACAGGCTGTGAAGCAGATATTACCTTCCCTGGGGAAGTAGGGCAGGATATAATTACAGCAAATGAAGCATTAAAAATGATTGAAAATGAAGATGTTGTGGTAGTTGATGCGCAAAAGTTAGGTGATTATGAAGATCAACATTTAGAAGGTGCAGTCAATATTGCCAGAAATGATATCACTACCTTTGGTCCTTTCCCCAATATGCTGGCTTCCGCTTCTAAAATAGAAGAGACTTTAGGTGAAAATGGTATTTCTAATAATTCTAAAGTTCTTATATATGATAATAACAATAATATGGATGCAGCCCGTCTTTGGTGGACAATGTTAGTTTTTGGACATGATACTGCCAATATGAAAGTGATCAGTGGGGGACTAAATACACTTCAAGATGCAGGGGCAAGTTTTGCTTCGGGTAAAACTGAAGTTGAGGCAGTTGAATATAATGCTTCTGAGAAAAATGAAGAATATGTTGCTACCAAAGAAGAAGTATTAGCTGAAGTAAATGAACCCAGTGAAGACACTGTAATTTTAGATGTAAGAACAACTGAAGAAGTTAATGAAGGCATTATTCCGGGTGCTATTCATATTGATTATATTGATAATTGCAAGGATAATGGCGAATATTATCCACCCAGCTATATACAAAGATATTATCCTGACAATAAAGTTAAACCAAACCAAAAAGTAATAATGTATTGTCAAACTTCTATTAGAGCTGCCCAGACCTTTTTAGCATTACATAATGCAGGTTATAGAAACTTAGAGATTTATGATGGAGCCTGGATTGAATGGTCATCAGATAGTTCTTTACCTCAAGGTATGCCGAGCGGCGAACCAGTTGAACCCAGCCAACAAGATGCTTCGTAAAAAATTAATAATTAAAGTTTAGAATTAAATAAAAAGTAGAAAGCTCAAGGGATAAAAAAGATTAACTGTTGTTATAATATTAATGTATTTAGTTGCGATTTCCGGATCAGTCTTTGTATTAGCAGAAGTAATTTATGGTTATTTTGCCAACTAGCAGTAGATAAGGACATGATAGAGGAATAAACCCTTGTATGAAAAGTAAAGGCTAAAGAAGATCTTTTCGTATTAGATCTCAGACAGCCTTCCGCTTATTTGGAAAGTCATATTAAAGCCCCAATCAATATTCCATGAGGTGAAGGAATGCAGTAATAGTTTGGTTAGCTACCACAAGATTAAAAGTTAGTAGTTTATTGTTACGCAGGCCAAACTGACGGACAGGCTATAGCGAGATTAAGAATGTTAGTCTATGATGCTGTATCACCTAATGTTGGTATGGAACTTCCGCTAACGAGCCTTATGGATGATTCAATAAAGGTTATGAAATAATCCAATAATTAACATATAAAATATAATAATAAATAAAAGGCTGGTAGTTTGATGTAAACTACCAGCCTTTTTAATATACCTTACAATAAATATTACCTACAAATATTGAATTAAACCTAATCTATTCTTCTATTTGACTGTGGATAATGTCTAAAATTTCATTTTTTACCTCAAAGTAATCATCTTTATATATTACATCTTTAGTTTCCTCTTCAAATATCCTTTTTGTAAAATCGACATCGAAAATTTTAATAATTTCACCAGGTAGTTTGGAAAGTACAACTACTCTTGTCGCAAGAGAAAGAGCTTCATCTACATCATGAGTGATAAAAAAGATAGTTGTATTATTTTCTACCCAAATATCTCTGATTAAGTTCTGCATATTATCTCTGGTCAGGGCATCTAAGGCCCCAAAAGGTTCATCCATTAATATTACCTGAGGATAGTTTGCTAATACCCTTGCTAAAGCAACACGTTGTTTCATACCACCAGATAATTCAAAGGTATATTGGTCTCCAACACCACTTAAATTAACTTCATCTAAAAAGTATTCTCTAATTTTTTTAATTTCTTCTTTAGGTAAACCGCGCATTTTAGGTCCGAATTCAACATTATCTTTAACAGACATCCAGGGGTATAAAGTAGGGGATTGAAAGATAACTCCCCGGTGCCAGTCCGGACCGGTGATTTCTTTACCCTGCATTAAGCAGCGACCAGATGAGGGTTTCAAATAGCCTGCAATGGTTTTAAGCAGGGTACTTTTACCACATCCAGAGGGTCCTAGTACACAGACAAATTCCCCCCGCTTTATTTCCAGGTTGATATCCTTTAAAGCAAGAGTTGATTTCTCCTCTTTACCATATAGCACACTCATATTTTCTATTTTAATTAAAGGTTCTTTTTCAGTATCTACAGTCATGGATTAAACCCTTTCTCTTAAAACTTTACTTGTTATTCTTTTTCATTATCTAAAGACATTTTTATATATTCGGGATTTACATATTCATTGAAGGTTTCTTGTGAAGGCGATACTTCAATTGAATCCTGATTTTGGAGAAAATCAGAAGTATCTTTCATAACTTTAGCAAAGTTGCCCGGATTTTCTACCGTTCCAAAGAAGTCCTTACTTAAAAGTTCTTCCCGTGTTTTCCAACTTGTACCACGCATTTGATGTAAGGCTACTTCAGCTTCGATACCTAATTCTCCGGAAACAATTTCAGCGGATTCCTGTGGATTTTCTCTATAAATATCACCTGCTTCTGCCATAGCTGAGATGAAATCAGCCACTAGATGGGGATATTTTTTAGAGAATTCTTTTCGGACAACCTCCACATTGGCAGTTATATAACCTTTTTCAGCCATATCTTCACTTGTTATCAAAGCACGCCCATTATCTAATAATTTTGCTAAAGTAGGCTGCCAACTATAAGCGGCTTTAATATCGCCGCGTTCCCAGGCGGCAACTATTTCAGCGGTCTGCATATCTAATAGCTGAACATCATCTTGAATGCCTGCTTCCTTGAGCACATTTAGAAGTATATAATGGGCAGTAGAAGCAAAGGGCACTGCCACCCTTAAACCTTTAAGATCCTCTATTTTTTCGATACCTGAACCGTTTTTAACAGCTAATGCTTCATTATCCCCTAATACTTCATGCAGCCAGACCATTTCCACCTTAAGCTCTCTTGATAAAGCTGTAATAGCATTGGTGTTACCCATAGTTGCAAAATCAATACTACCTGAGGCGAGAGCTTGATTTGCTTCCGCACCTGAATCAAAGACAGTAGTATTAACTTCAATACCTCTATCTACAAAATATTTATCAAAATATCCTTCCGCGATAGCTATGGTTTCATCATTAGGGATCCTTAAGATACCAAAGTTAATTTCTTCCGGTAGTGCTTCTTGACTTCCATCTTGTCCGGATTGATTATTTCCACACCCGGCCAGGGGAAATACTAAGAGTCCAATTAATAAGACCGCAGTCATACTTTTTATAAAAGAATTTTTCATAATAACCTCCGTTAAAATTTGATAATTGAACTTAATTATAGATGTCCTTTCCAGAAAATAATGTTTTCTTCTAAATATCTTAATCCGGCATCAATAATAACACCAGTTATACCCATGATAATTATTCCGACAAAGATAACTTCACTTTTTAAAAAGTTTGAAGCATCCAAAACCATCCAGCCGATACCAGAGGTAGCAGCAACCATTTCTGCCGAAACTAGAGTTGTATAAGCTACCCCGAAGGCAGTTCTTATACCGGTGAAGATTTCCGGCATAGAGGCCGGTAGTACTACTTTAAAGAATATATCTTTTTGCTCTGCCCCTAAGGATTCTGCACTTAACACAAAGTCTCTATTAAGCTTTCTCACGGCGGAGACGCAGGCTATATAGATAGGAGCAAAGGCTGCTAAAAATAGAAGTACCTGCTTGGAGAGATCGTCAATACCAAACCAAAGGACTAAAAGAGTATAGTATGCTAATGGTGGTAATGGCCGATAAAATTCTATTACAGAGTCTATAATAGCCTCTACTTTACTAAAATAACCACTCAAAAGTCCTAAAGGAACGGCTGTGAATATGGCAAAAAATAGAGCAACGAAGAGACGTTTAAGACTGGCTCCTAGATGGACCCAGATCGGCACATTATTATAACCATTTTCCAAAATGTGTAAAAACGCCTGCCAAACTCTGAAAGGGCCTGGCAGCAGAGTAGGAGAAAAGATTTCTAATTTTGTAATTACATACCATAGAATAAGTATAGAAGCCCACGTTGTTAAGGTCAGGGTTTTTTCTGTTTTCGTTTTTTTATCTTCATCTACCCGTCTATTTACTAATTTATCTGCCCATTTAGTTTTATTTTCTTCTTTAGGCTGCTCATTATTTTTTAGAGCCATATTTTTACACGCCCTTATCTATAATCTAAAAATAGATTTTAAATGTAATTCATTTTGCTAAAAAAAAGATATCATATTTAACTTAAATTATCAATTGGATTTAAATTTAATTAAGTAAAGACCACCAAGTATTTATACTTGATGGCCTTATAGATTGAGAGTTAATTTATATTTACTTTAATGTATTATTTTTACTCAAAATTATACTCTGTTACTATTTTATCTCTATCAGTAGTTTGATCTAAGAAGTATTCATAGCAGCAGATTCCTAAGAATGAGCCTGAGATGTTTACGACATTATCATAGCCCATGCCTTGTAGAGCTAATACTGCGTTATAGCTTCTCTGTGCTGAACGACAGTGTAAGTAGACTGGTTCGTCTTTGGGAATCTCATCAGTTCTCTCTCTTAGTTCACTAAGTGGTATATTTAAAGCGTTTACCAGATGACCTTCTTCATATTCGTCTTCTTCTCTTACATCAACAATAAAGGCATCATTTTCAACAAGTTCTCTTACTTTAGTAACTGGAATTTGATTATATCTGTTATTAAGTATATTATTAGCGACCATACCAGATTGATTTGCAGCATTTCTTGCCGTGCTAAATATTGGTGCATAGCATAGTTCTAATCCAATTAGATCTTCTACAGTTGCATCCATCATTATGGCGGTAGCAATGATGTCAATTCTTTTATCTACATTACCTTTACCTACCGCCTGAGCTCCTAATATTTTGCCTGTGGGAGTCTCAAATAGTAGTTTAAAATGTAAGGGATTACTATTAGGCATTAATCCTACTTTATCCTGTGGAATAATATAGACAAAATCGTATGAGATACCAGCATCTTGCAGTTGTTTTTCATTTAAGCCGGTAGTTGCGGCATTGTAATTAAAGGCTCTGATTACTGAGGAGCCAATAACACCATTGTTTTTATGTGGAATATTGTAGATATGATTAGCTGCTGCCCTGGCCTGCCTTTGCGCTGGACCAGCTAAAGGCATTCTTGTTTTACTGCGTGAAATACGGCAGTATTCTTCAATTACATCGCCTACTGCATAAATATCAGGGTCACTGGTTATGTAATTGTGATTAACCTTAATTCCACCGGTTTCTCCAATTTCTAAGCCAGCATTTTCGGCCAGTTGAGTTTCGGGATTAACACCGATAGATAATACTACAGCACCGGCATCTATATTCTTACCGGATTTTAAGATGACATGGTCATCATGTACTTCGGACAGTGGGTCACTTAAAACCACATTAACTCCATTGTCGTGTAATTCTTTGTGTACGATCTGGGCCATGTCATAATCGAGAGGCTGCAGAACCTGATCTAATGCTTCAATTAATGAAACGTTTTTATTAGAATGGATAAAGTTTTCAGCTATTTCTATGCCAATATATCCAGCCCCAACAACTGCGACATTTTCAATATTATTTTTGTTAATATACTGATTTAATTTATCTATATCTACAACATTTCTGATTGTAAAGACATTATCATTGTTTACTCCTTTGATACTTTTCGGCCTAATGGGATTGGCACCAGGAGAGAGGATTAATTTATCATAGTCTTCGGTATAAACCTCTCCGCTCTCTAGGTCTTTTACTTCCACGGTTTTTTCATCTCTATTTATTTTGGTTACTTCATTTCTAACCCTGGCATCTATATTATACTGTTCAGCAAAGTTTTCAGGGCACATTAAAACTAGATCGTCACATTCTTTAACTACCCCACTGATATGATAAGGTAAGGCACAGTTAGAAAAGGAAACATGAGGACCGCGTTCAAACATAACAATTTCGGCTGATTCATCTAATCTTCTTGCTCTTGTGGCAGCAGAAGCTCCTCCTGCTACTCCACCAACAACTAAAATCTTTTTACTCATTTTTAAATTCCTCCCGTTTCTTTAATTATTAAGCCTATGTTTCTATTTAAATTAAAATATTAGCCTGCAATTTTTTCATTGAATTTGTTACTTATTATACCTCCCACAATCATGAAGACCAAAAAAAGCCAACCCGATAATGAGAAGTTAGCAATCGGTGTATATAATGCTCCTACATTACAACCATTTGCTAAACGAGTTCCAAAACCCATTGTTAAGCCCCCGAGTGCATAGATAGCTGCCTGTTTTTTAGTGATGCTAAGTTCAGAAGTGAACATCTGTGAAAATTTACCAGCAGTTAATAGATAGATAATTGCTCCGGTGATAATACCGAAGTTTTGTACTGAAATCTGATGTTCAAAAAATGGCGTATTAAATACTTCGGCTGACATTTTGGTAAAACTACTTAAGCTTTCAGCAGAGATACCGAAGATCATTAAGAATTTACCAAACCAGATACCATAAGGTTGAGAAGCACCCCAGCCCGCTCTGGTTACTGCCATTAATAATGTGAAGATTATAGCTAAGGCAACTGCCCCCTGTTTTAATGTCCAGGGTTTTTCAAAGAAATGGTAGTATGTATCAGCACTAAATAGTTTGAAATTCTTGAAATCTATTGATTCTGCATTTTCTTGAATTCTTTCTATTTCCAATCCGGTATATTTATTATTTTTAACCTGATATCTTTCATATAGATAGGATAGAGCAGTAAAGATTAGACATAATGCCCCTAATGCTATTAAACCGCCGAGATAGCCTTCAAAACCATCTCCCTGGAAAAAGTCGGGTAAGAAAACTCCGCCCATGGTCCTATAACCTATATAAGAACTAAACCATGATTCCTGTACCCAACTCGCTGTATTTTGAACTGGAAAACCCAAAAATACTCCCAAACCAAAGAAGATAAGGGTTGTAAAAGCTCTCGGGAAGCCCATTGGTAAATCGGTTAGGACCCCACTTGCACAACATACTGAAAGTGACATACCGAAACCAAATAAAAATCCACCGAAAATAACACCTAAATTAATTGGTTTTACCCAGAGGTTAAAACTGGCGGGGTCATTTCCCAATAAAAGGCCGGCTGTTAGTACAGCTGTTATGAAAAACATAAACATTAAAGTTCTCATTAATTTAGTAGATCCAGTTCTATATGCCCTGTTTACACTACCTGCAAAACCAGTATAAGCTCTTGCAAGGGAATAGCCAATACCAGTACCTATTAATAATCTAAAAAACAGTATATCTGTCTTGAGCCAGAATTTGGCTGCAATTAGGATTATTAAAATTGCAATTAATCCTATAAACTTTTCTGATTTCTTTTTCATCTTTTTTATGATTCCCTCCTTTAAAATCTCCAAGCCTTCAAGACTTTGTTCTAAAATTCTCAAAGCAGGGCAAAAAGTAAATCCCTCGCCCGGGATGAAAGCTTAGATTATAACTTATAATTTTATTCACAAAGTTGTGTATCTATATATAGTATATACTATATATTAACAATACTAAAATAATAATATCTTATGCAGGATAATATTATTTTATGGAAGGACCGTTTTGTGATAAAAATATCTAATATAAGTCATAATCTAATAGTGAATTGATTAATTTGTGAGAGATATAAATTTGTTGTTATAAAATGATTATGAAAAAGTATATTAAATTTAAAAATCATACAAAGAAGATCATAAAAACTAATAAAAATATAGGCCCCTTCACAAATTGATTGATAATGCACCTCAAAAAATAATGCTTATAACAGTGATCCTTATCTTATGCATGCAGATGTAAATTTATCAGTAGATAATTAATATAGATAAAAAAATGTCCCCAATTTTTTTGGGGACATCTTGTTAAAATTTGATATTAATATTCTCCTAAATTAGCTGAATTACTATATCCTTTCGATTCCCAGTAGCCAAGATATTCAGAATCACTGGATAGTTCAATTCTGTTAATCCATCTTATCCATTTATAACCATATTTTTGTTCTGCTATTAATTGAAAAGGGAATCCTTGTCTGGGAGGTAGTTGAACATCATTGATCTTATCAGCGATCATAATATTATTTTCCATAATAAATGACAATGGTAAAGAAGTTGTATAACCATCTGGTGAATAGAAGATGACTGTATTAGCTTCATTTTTAACTTCTACTTCTTCAAAAATACTTTTTAAAGGAATTCCTTCCCATAATGCTTTCACAGACCAACCGGTAACACAGTTTAATGTTATTACCTTTTTAATATGTTCTTTCTCTTGCAGAACTGAATATTTATATTCTTGCTCGTTATCAACCAATCCATCTACGATTAATCTGTATTCATCTATGTCCACTTCCTGAATACCTTTAATCGAATTCTCTCTAAAATCTTCAATTGAGCCTAACTTTTCACCTTCATATTCATTTATTTCAACTTCTTGGATATCTTCCTGAGCGAGTATAGTTATATTAAAAGAGATTATTAAAACTAGAATAGTTATGATGATAAAAAATTTATATTTCATTAATGAAGCCCCCTCTCTATTAGAAAATATATTTATATAATATTGGTTATATAAGAGATATTATAGTATATCTATTATTTTACTATGTTTTCACAATTAAATCAATTAATAATAACTATTACTAATTATATTTCAGGTTTGACATTAAATACATTTATCAATTTTACTATTAAATTGACAGGAATTATAGGCCCAATTCCTTGTTTTAACAACATTTTGTCTTTTCAATATAATAATATAAATAATCTTTTTAATATATTTTGCTTTTAAGTTTTAATTATTGATAGAGAGAGAATTTTCCTCTTTAATTTTTTGGCTGATATCTACCAATAAACCAAAAATACCTTTCATGAATTTTTGGGCTTTTTAAACAGTAATTTAATGAAATATTTAAGAAATATAATTGACAACATAATGTTGGTTTTATATAATATGAGTGAATTCGGTTTTACTCATATAAAAAGAAAGAGGGATTATAAATGGAATTGTTAGAAATCATGAAAGCTTTATCTCATGAAAACAGACTGCGAATCTTAAATTTAGTTAAGGATGAACAACTATGTGTATGTGAGATTGAATATGTATTAGATATAAATCAATCAAATGCTTCTAGACATTTAAATAAACTAAAGCAAGCCAACCTTATTGTGGGAGAGCGAAAAGCACAATGGATATATTATAAAATTAATCAGAAAGTAATCAAAGAACATAAATTTTTAGAACTTGTCATAAAACAAGAATTAAAAAAACTAAAAATATGTCAAGAGGATGGAATTAAATTAAAAGAATATCAAAATAGTGGTATGTCCTGTCAGGATCTAGACTAGTAAATTCGATAAAAGGGGAGGTAGTATTAAAATGCGAGAAGAATTAGAAATAAAAAAAGATAATGAAGTTCAGGAGGAAACTAAAGAAATAAGTTTTTTTGAAAAATATTTATCGATTTGGGTTGGTTTATGTATATTAGCGGGTGTTATAATTGGGAGGATCTGGCCTGCTTTTCCTAATACTTTAAATCAATGGGAATATGCACAAGTTTCTATTCCAGTAGCAGTTCTTATTTGGTTTATGATCTATCCCATGATGGTAGAAATTGATTTTAGTAGTATCACAGAAGCCGGCAAAAGGCCAAAAGGTTTAACAATTACATTAATAACAAATTGGATCATAAAACCCTTTACAATGTTATTTTTCGCCTGGTTATTTTTAGAAGTAATATTTGATCCTTTTATTTCAAATGCTTTAAGCCAACAATATATAGCAGGCGCAATATTATTAGGTTCAGCTCCCTGTACCGCGATGGTATTTGTGTGGAGTTATCTTACAGATGGAGATTCTGCTTATACATTAATTCAAGTATCAGTTAATGATATTGTCTTAGTATTTGCCTATGCACCACTTGTGATGTTCTTGCTAGGATTAAGTGAATTAACAGTACCCTGGAATACAGTTTTATTATCTGTAATCTTATATGTAGTTGTACCTTTAACCTTTGGTTATATTTCCAGGAAATATATTATTAATAAAAAGGGTAAAGACTGGTTGGAAAATGTATTTTTAAAAAAATTGGACAATGTTACAATTATAGGTCTTTTATTAACTTTAATAATTTTATTTTCCTTTCAGGGTGATGTGATTTTAAATAATCCATTCCATATCGCTTTAATTGCAATACCATTAATAATTCAAACATTCTTTATCTTCACAATTGCTTATAGTTGGGCAAAGTTCTGGAAAGTTGAACATTCAGTGGCAGCCCCTGCAGCAATGATTGGAGCCAGTAACTTTTTTGAACTGGCAGTTGCTACTGCCATCTCTGTATTTGGAATCAGTTCAGGTGCAGCTTTGGCAACAGTTGTTGGTGTATTAGTAGAAGTCCCTGTAATGCTGGCTTTAGTTGCGATAGCAAATAGAACTACTCATTGGTTTCCCAAAAAAGTTTAATTGTATTAAATAACTAAAATTTACTTAAATGGAGGTCTTATAATGGATAAATCCGAAAAAGAGATCAAAGAATTAGTAAAAGATAATTATTCAAAAGTGGTAAAGGATAATAAAAGTTGTTGTAATAGTTCTTCTTGTTGTGGGAATGATAATGAAGAGATCGTAGAAATAATGGGTTATAGTAAAGAAGAAATTAATTCTATTTTTAAGGAAGCTAATTTTGGTTTGGGTTGTGGAAATCCCGGCTCGATAGCCAATCTTAAAGAAGGAGAAGTTGTATTAGATTTAGGCTGTGGGGCTGGCTTCGATGTATTCTTAGCTTCCAGAAAGGTAGGCCCTTCCGGGAAAGTAATTGGTGTGGATATGACCGAAGAGATGATTGAAAAAGCAAAAAAGAATGCCGAAAAAAATAATATAAAAAATGTAGAATTTTTATTAGGTGAAATTGAGGATTTACCTTTAGAAGATAATAGTATAGATGTGATAATATCGAACTGTGTTATCAACCTTTCACCTAACAAACAGTCAGTATTTAAAGAAGCAAAAAGAGTATTAAAAAAGGATGGTAGATTAGCCATTTCAGACATATTGAAGGAAAAAGAGTTTCCAAAAGAAATTTTGTCTGAATTAGATAATTATAGTAGTTGTGTGACCGGCTCAATAAAAAAAGAAGAAGTAATTAGTATATTAAAGGATTTAAATTTTAAAAATATTGAAATTGAAAGAAAGACAAATAGTGATGAGATAGTAGAAGATTGGATTTCTGATTTTAATATACATAAATATATATATTCTGCTTATATTAGGGCTCAAAAATAAATAATATTTTTTAATTTAAAAGAGTAATTAAATATATACCCCGTTAATAAGGTTTATTTGATATGAACATATTAACGGGGTTATTTTTTTGGCTAAATATCAAAAGTTTTTAATGCAAAAGTTATTTCTAAATAAGTTATCTACTATACTTTCGCAATATATTTTCACTACTTTTATGAGATTGAACATTAGAATTGGATTTTTACATTCAAATAAAGGAAATTTAGCAAAAATATGCAAATATATATATAAGGTGATTATAATGTACATAGATAAAATTAAAAAAATTGAGCCTCATATAGACATGATTATTAAACAGGCCCAAAAGTATAATAATCATGAAAGATATAGCCATAATAATCTTTTTAATAATGATAATAGATTTAATAGGAGACAAGATTTTAGGGATATTGAATTTACTAAGGGAATATATGATAAACTTGTTTTGCAGATATTATTATACGAATTAAATGACGATGATTTAATATTGACTTATGCCCTCATGGTTTTTGCTGAAAAGAAATATTATGATGTAAAAGCTAAACCGGATGAGAAGGAAAAGATCTTTAAAGAGATGTTTGAAAATGAGTTAAAATATAGTTTGGATAGTAAGCCCAATCGAAATAAGATTGTAAACTATATGATAAAGCAGTCCTCCTTACCACAAAACCTAGAAGAAGGTTTAGAGTTAATCAATTTGTAGAAGAACATATATAAAATATTTCAACCATACCTGAATATTTAATAATAGATATGGTTTAAATATTTATAGGTTATAAAACTTATCTATAAGTTGATTAAGTTGATTTTAAAAGTTGGTTCTCCTCGTCTTTAGTTGGTAAAAAATGTTTTTAATTACCTGGATAGCAC
>CAZGMM010000012.1:0-34883 GCA_964526845.1 uncultured Halanaerobiales bacterium
GAGCCGGTTGCTCTGACCAGCTGAGCTATAGGCCCTTTTATATTAAGCTTTCATGCTTATTTCGTAACACAAAAGTAATTATATGACAGAAAACTTTGAAGGTCAAAGTCTTATATTACCTATTATTATGACTATAATTTGATTATCTTATAATTGCTTCTATATAATCATTAATACTCTTAAATACTAATTAACTCAAATAGTCCTTAAGTTTTTTGCTTCTACTAGGATGTCTTAGCTTTCTTAAGGCTTTAGCCTCTATCTGTCTAATTCTTTCCCTTGTTACTCCAAATTCTTTACCTACTTCTTCTAAGGTTCTGGGTCGGCCATCTTCAATACCAAATCTAAGTTCTAATACCCTTTTTTCTCTATCGGTTAGAGTATCCAATACATTATCTAATTGATCTCTGAGCAGCATATAGGAAGCTGCTGAAGCTGGGGCCGGTGCATCTTCATCTTCAATAAAGTCACCTAGATGACTGTCCTCTTCTTCCCCAATGGGTGTTTCTAATGAAACAGGTTCCTGGGCAATTTTCTTGATCTCTCTTACTTTGTCTGCACTCATATCCATTTCTTCCCCGATCTCTTCAGGAGTAGGTTCTCTACCTTTTTCCTGTAATAGTTGTCGGGACACCCGAATAAGTTTATTTATAGTCTCTACCATATGAACAGGTATTCTTATGGTTCTAGCTTGGTCAGCAATAGAACGTGTAATAGCCTGTCTAATCCACCAGGTAGCATAGGTACTGAACTTATAACCTTTAGTATAATCAAATTTTTCTACTGCCTTCATAAGTCCCATATTACCTTCTTGGATCAGGTCTAAAAATAACATGCCTCTTCCCACATATTTTTTGGCAATACTAACCACCAATCTGAGGTTAGCTTCCACTAATTGTCGTTTTGCTTCTTCATCACCCTGTTCCATTCTCTTGGCAAGTTCAACTTCTTCTTCGGCAGATAAGAGATCCACCTTACCAATTTCCTTTAAATACATGCGGACAGGGTCATCTATGCCTACCCCCTGGGGTATACTTAAATCTAGCTCAGATTCATCATCGTCATCATCATCATTATCGTTATCTACGCCTTCTTCAATTATATCTATATCCATTTCAGCAAAAATATCATAGATTTCCTCAATCTCTTCAGAATCTAAATCTATATCTTCTAATGAATCCATAATTTCTTCATAAGTTAATTCGCCTGCTTCTTTACCGCGGGCAATTAATTCTTTAACCTGTTTCATATTTTCTGGTTTAACATCTTCTTTAGCCATATATATTACCTCCTTTCCTATATCTTGATTATCTTATGATAATCAAACAAAAGATTATCTAATTTACTTTTTTCTAATTGTACATTTTGCAATTTATGATAAAGTTCATTTTTGGCTCTTTTTTTGTACTCATCTTTCATAAGTTCAAGCAAAGCATTAAACTTTTCTTTGCTTACTTCTTGTCTTTCCTTAACAGTCAAAATCATAAAGTAATCGGCAAGTTTTTGGTTTTCAACTTCCTGTTCAATATTAGTTTTTAAAATATCAAAACCCTTTTCTAAAATTAAATTAAAAGCTTTCCGATATATCCCTTGAAAAAATTCAGGTTCAAGTTCATTCTCCACTTTTTTAATTCTTTCCGGGTTATCAATCAAGGTCTTTAATAATAAGTCCTGATGGTTTAAATCTTTTAATTCTTTTTTGGAGTCCTTTTCTTTTATTCTATTCTTATCTTCGTTTTCCTGCCTATTTTTCTGATTAAAAGAATTTAAAGCTTCTTTCATAGCTTCTTTATCTATATTTAAAATGTCAGCGGTCTTGTTCAAATAAACATCACGTTCTATCGGATCATTTATCTCAGAAAGCACCTTAAGTACTTTTTTGGAACGGTCTATCCGCTGATTAATATTATATTTTTCTTCCTCATTAATAATCCTTCTTATCTTAAACTCTATTAAATTATAGGATGATTCCATTAAATCCTCAAAATCATCGACACCCTTATCTTTTATAAAATCATCGGGGTCTGATTCCTCCGGTAATTCGATTACCCTTACATTTAAATTGGCTTCTTTTAATATATCCAGTCCTTTTAAAGTTGCCTGTTCACCAGCAAAATCGGGATCAAAAGCAATATAAACTGTATCTACGTATCTCTTCAGTATTTTGGCTTGATCCAAGGTCAAGGCCGTCCCTAATGAAGCAACAGCATTGTTTAATCCATATTTATGGGCCGTAATTACATCAGTATAGCCTTCCATTATTACAGCACTATTTTTATTCCTAAAACCTTTTTTAGCCCAATTTATGCCGTATAGATTTTTGCTTTTATGGAAGATCAAAGTTTCCGGCGAGTTATAATATTTCGGAGAGCTTTTATCTTCATCATCTAAACGCCTGCCGCCAAAAGCGATAACTTCTCCCTGTGAGTTAAAAATAGGGAACATTATCCGGTCTCTAAATTTATCATAATAATTATTATTCTTATGACCAATAAGTCCTGATTCCTTTAATATTTGGTCAGCAAAATCTCTCTTACTTAAAAAATTGTATAAACTATGCCAGCTATCCGGTGCATATCCAATATAATACCTTTCTAGATCTTTTTCAGTATAACCTCGCTCTGAAAGATATTTAAATGCCTCATTGCCAATCTGTTTGTTCAATAAAAGATAATTATAAAACTTTGCGGCAAGCTGATGTATTTCAAATAGTTTTTCTCTTTTTTGGTTATATTCTTTAGAATAACCCCGACTATCAGGCATCTGTAAATTAGCTTTCTTGGCTAATAATTTAAGGCTTTCATAAAACGTAACATTTTCAATTTCCATTATAAAATTAAAAATATCTCCACCTTTTCCACAACCAAAACAATAATAAAACTGATTATCTGGATTTACTGTAAAAGATGGAGTTTTCTCTTGATGAAAAGGACAGAGTCCTTGATAGTTTTTTCCAGTTTTTTTCAAATTTACGTACTCAGATACCACCTCAACGATATCCAATCTGTCTTTTACTGTCTCACTAAAATTTCCACTATTTTGACTCATAATAATCATTCCTGATATATATAATATTCTTTATTCCTAACTAAACTCCTTCATATTTATTGCGGCACATAATGCTTTATTCAGGAGTGAAACCTAAATTCCTGCATGAACGAATAATTTATTTAACAAACCACGGTTCTGGTATATAGATATCTTTGCCTACTTTAATCGCATAGCGGTCAGACATCCCGGCAATATAATCAATTATAATCTGTTCCTTGCTAAAATCATCTATTCTATTTTTAAATTCAGCTGGTATATTATAAGGATTTTCTTGGTAATGCTGATATAAAAGTTTTACTAATCTTTTTGCCTTATCCTCTTCTTTTTTAGCAAGTGAACCAAAATATATATTATCAAAAAGAAAATCTCGTAAACTTTGAGTAGCATCATAGATTTCTTTACTCCGCTTTATTTCATTCTGACCCCTACTCTCATTGATCATGTCAGAAACCATAGTATCAATTCGTTTAGAATGGGTCCTTCCTAAAATATCGAGGGCCTCCTGCGGTAGATCTTCGATATCAATCAAACCCGCCCGCAATGCATCATCTATATCATGGTTAATATAAGCTATTCTGTCTGCAATTCTTACAATTTCCCCCTCTAAAGTAAGAGGTAAATTATCACCTGTATGGTTAACTATCCCGTCCCGTACTTCTTTTGTTAAATTCAGACCGGGAATTCCTTTTTTTCTTTGTTCTAAGATATCTACAACTCTTAAACTCTGCTTATTATGAGAAAAATCTATAGAAGATACTTCACATAAGGCTTCTTCTCCCGCATGCCCAAAGGGAGTATGTCCCAAGTCATGACCTAAGGCAATAGCCTCTGTTAAATCTTCATTTAGCCTTAAACTCCTGGCTATAGTACGGGCTATCTGTGAGACTTCTAAAGTATGGGTTAACCTTGTCCGGTAGTGATCACCTTCTGGTGCAATAAAAACCTGTGTTTTATGTTTTAATCTCCTAAACGCTTTCGAATGAATAATACGGTCTCTATCTCTTTGGAAACAGGTTCTTACATCACATTCTTCTTCCTTATACCTTCTCCCTCGACTTTCTCGACTGTAAGCAGCATATTGAGACAGCTCTCTATATTCCTTTTCCTCTGTATATTCTCTCATAAGAATTTTCCCCTTTTTAAAAATTAAAGAAAGAAGAATCCATACTTAAAAGCATGGATTCTTCCTCTTCAGAAAAGTATTTTATATTATTAAAATACTTAATTTACTGTTGATCTTCTATCTGAGCTTGAGCAGCAGCCAATCTTGCGATTGGAACTCTGAAGGGTGAACAGGATACATAATTAAGTCCAGCTCTATGGCAGAACTTAACTGAACTTGGTTCACCACCGTGCTCTCCACAGATACCAACTTTTAAGTCTTCTCTTGTATGGCGACCTCTTTCAACACCAATCTTCATTAATTCGCCGACTCCATCCTGGTCAAGAACCTGGAATGGATTATTTTCAAAGACGTTGTCTTCTATATATTTAGCAAGGAATTTACCCTCTGCATCATCACGGCTGAATCCATAGGTGGTTTGAGTTAGGTCATTAGTACCAAATGAGAAGAATTCAGCCTCTTCTGCAATCTTATCTGCAGTTACACAGGCTCTTGGTAATTCAATCATGGTACCGATTGAGTATTCTAACTCTACACCTAGTTCATCGAGGACTTCTTCAGCAGCTTCCTTGGTAACTTGTTTAGTAATCTTTAATTCACTAATATCAGAGACCAATGGAATCATAACTTCAGGTGTTACCTCTTTACCTTCAAGTTTTAATTCTCCCGCTGCTTCAAAGATTGCCCTAACCTGCATAGCGTAGATTTCTGGATAACTAATTCCTAATCTACAGCCACGGTGTCCGAGCATTGGGTTCATTTCTTCTAAGCGTTCCATTGCTTTAAGCATCTTTTCTTTTTCTTCTAATTTTTCAGGATTATCTCCTGACATTCTCAATTCAGTAACTTCTACCAGTAGTTCATCATGATCTGGTAAGAATTCATGTAGTGGTGGATCAAGTAGTCTAATTGTAACAGGTCTTGCTCCCATTGCTTCAAAGATACCTTTGAAATCTTCTTTCTGCATGGGCTGTAGTTTATCGAGTGCTTCTTTTCTTGTTTCCTTATCCTGTGCTAATATCATATCCTGAACAATCGGTAAGCGCTCATCACCAAAGAACATGTGCTCTGTTCTGGTTAAACCGATACCTTCTGCCCCATATTCAACTGCTTTGGCAGCATCTTCAGGAGTATCTGCATTGGTTCTAACACCAATTTTTCTGAAGTCATCAGCCCATTCCATAATTCTTTCGAAGTTCTCATCCATTTCAGGATCTATGGTGGGAGCTATGCCATAATATACTTCGCCATTTCCACCATCTATAGTGATATTTTCACCTTTTTTGATGGTCCTACCACCAACGGTAAATTCTTCTTTTTCATAATCAACATTAATAGCTTCACAGCCTGCAACGGCAGGTTTACCCATACCACGGGCCACAACAGCAGCATGACTTGTCATACCACCACGGGAAGTTAAAACACCCTGAGCGGCTGCCATACCGTGAATATCTTCTGGAGAGGTTTCAGTTCTAACTAAGATAACTTTTTCTCCATTATCTCCTCTTTCAGCTGCTTCATCTGAATCAAAGATAACTTCACCAGAGGCAGCCCCAGGAGAGGCGTCTAAACCAGTTGCTAAGAGATCTACATCTGCATCAGGATCTATTCTCTTATGGAGTAACTGGTCAAGTTTTTTAGGTTCAATTCTTTGAATAGCGGTTTCCTTATCAATTAGACCTTCATCAACCATATCTACCGCAATTTTAATGGCGGCTTTTGCTGTTCTTTTACCAGTTCTGGTTTGCAGCATGTAAAGTTCGCCCTGCTGAATTGTAAACTCAACATCCTGCACATCTTTATAATGCTGTTCTAATTTCTCAAAGATTTCAACTAATTGTTCATACGCGTGCGGCATATCATCTTTTAATTCTAAAATATCTTTTGGTGTACGTACACCAGATACAACATCTTCGCCCTGAGCGTTCTTTAGATATTCACCATAATATTTCTTTTCACCGGTGGATGGATTACGGGTAAATGCAACACCGGTTCCACAGTTTTCACCCATGTTACCATAGACCATGGTTTGTACATTTACTGCTGTACCCCAGTGATGAGGAATATCATTTATATTTCTATAGTTGATAGCTCTTTCATTATTCCAGGATCCAAATACAGCAGTAATTGCCTTCCAGAGCTGTTCTTTCGGATCTTCAGGAAAATCTACCCCGGTTTCTTCTTTAATGTGGGCTTTAAATTCTTCTACTAATTCTTTTAAAGCATCCACACCTAAGTCAGTATCTACATCAGCGTCATACTCTTCTTTCTTTTCTTCAATTATTTCTTCGAAGTCACTGCCATCCATACCTAATACGACATTACCATACATTTGGACAAATCTACGGTATGAATCATAAGCAAATCTTTCATTACCGGTTTGTTTAGCCAAACCTTTTACTGTAGTATCATTTAAGCCTAAGTTTAAAACAGTGTCCATCATACCAGGCATAGATTCACGCGCACCAGATCTTACTGAGACTAATAAGGGGTCTTCTGGATCTCCGAAGTCTTTCCCCATTAAATTTTCCAGTCTGTCAAGATTTTCTTCGACCTCTTCTTCAAGACCTTCCGGATAATTTTCATCATTTTCATAGTATAACGTACATACTTCTGTAGTTATTGTAAATCCAGGGGGGACATTAATTCCTAAATTGGTCATTTCGGCTAGATTTGCACCTTTACCACCTAATAAGTTTTTAAGGCCAGTTCTACCATCTGCTTCTCCACCACCGAAAAAATATACATATTTGGTTTCTTCAGACATTAATTTTATACCTCCTCTATTTAGTTAAATATTCTTTACAATCCTTACTATTATCATAATAAGATTATTTTTATTCTAAATCAAATTTATTATTATAATTTGATTAACCACCTCCTGCTGTCTGTTCAGTTCCTAATAGGTTATATTTTTGTAATTTATTACAATTATTTTTACATGCAATTATTACTATTCAATACTAATTGACAAATCCCTGCCTAATTTTTAAATTTTATTGTTTATAGGTAAAATCACCCAAACTCTTCATTAATAATTGTATATTATATAAAAGGGCCAGCCTATTTTTCTGCACCTTTTCATCCTCGGCCATAACCCTAACTCCTTCAAAAAAGTCATGGATAGGATCAATAATATAAATTAAATGATTATAAGCTTGTTTTAATTCTCTCTGTTCTAAATTCTTATTGACCTTTGTGCTAATCTCTCTATATTTATTATACAGTTTTTCTTCTTCTTCTTTTTCAAATAAATCAGGCTTCACTTCTTTTTGGTCGATATCTTTAATTATACTATCCACCCTATTAAAAGCAGTTAAAAATTCCTGGAATGATTTGTTGTACTTAACCTCATCCAGTAAACGAATCGCTTTTTTAATTAAGGGAATGGAAAGTGGTAACCCATAAATAACTGTTCTAATTATATCTATATCATAACCTCTGTCTTTGAAAATATACTGAATTCTATCTACCATGAACTCATGTATCTTATTTAATAGTTCATCACCTTCAAGTTTTAAGTCCTGTTGGGATTGATTGAACACTTCCAGGCTGTATCTAAATAATTTCTCAATTTCAACCTCATAATTTAAGTCCTCTATCAATCTAAAAATACCGATAGCAGCTCTTCTTAAGCCATAAGGGTCCTGTGACCCGGTCGGAATCAAGTTAACACCAAAAAATCCGGTTAAAGTATCGATTTTATCAGACAGGCTGACGATTTTACCAAGTTCAGTACCCGGTAATTTACTATCTGCAGAATCGGGAAGATAATGATCTCTAATAGCCAGGGAAACGTCATTACTCATTCCGTTATTATGGGCATATATACTTCCCATCACTCCCTGTAATTCGGGAAATTCCCTTACCATCTGGGATACTAAATCAACTTTTGCATATCGGGCTGCTTTTTTAATTTTTTCAATATCATCTTCAGCAAAGTTTAAATTAGCTGCAATCTTTTCACTTAAATCAACATTTCTAAGAGTTTTATCATACATACTGCCTAATTCTTCTCTTAATATTAAACCATTTAGATCTTCTAAGAACTGGTCAAGGTCCTCTTGAATATCTCGCTGATAATAAAATTCGGCATCTTCTAACCTGGCTTTGAGAACTTTTTCATTACCTTCTCGTACGTTATCAATATATTCTTTACCGCCTTCTTTAACTACAATAAATCTATTACTTAAATCATCATCTTGGTCCCAGAGCGGAAAGTATTTTTGGTGCTCTTTTAAAGGAGTAACAATTACCGGTTCCGGTAATTCTAAATACTTCTCATCAAAACTCGCTAAAAAGGGACTGGGGTTTTCAACTAAATGAATTACCTCATCCATAAGTTGGTTATCTAATTTGAACTTTAATTTCTTTTCTAAGATTATTGTCCCAATTTCTTCTAATATTATTTCTCTTCGTTCTTGGGGATCTACAATAACTTTAGCTTTTTTTAGTACTTCTTGATACTCACCGACAGAGTTAACTTGAAAAGTCTTATTAGCTAAAAATCTATGTCCCCAGGTTTCATTACCAGCTGTAAGATGTTCTAACTCAAATTCAATTGTTTCATCATTATATAGGCTAACCAGCCAGTGAATAGGACGAATAAATCTTAGATCATGGTCACTCCATCTCATTGTAATTGGTAAATTAACTTCTTTAATTAATCTTTTATATAGATCTTTTAATAGTTCTTTGGTCTCAGCCCTTTCTCTTTCTATAACGGCATAAAGGTAAATACCCCGCTCTGTATCTCTTTCCTCAAGCTCATCTACTTCGATATTTTGACTTTGGGCAAAACCTGTAGCTGCTTTCGTTGGATTACCCTCATCATCAAAAGCAATATTTTTAGGTGGCCCCTTTATTTCATTTACTTCCTGTTTTTGAAATTCAGAAAGGCCATTAATTTCTACAGCTATTCTACGGGGGGCTCCATATACTTTAATATTTTCATATTCAATTCTGTTATCTTCTAGTAGTTCACTCATTTTATCTTTCATATTACTATAGATATCCTTGACCAATTTAGCCGGTATTTCTTCTGTTCCGATCTCTAAAAGACTGCGGTTACTCATCTTTATCACTTCCTTTAAGTAAAGGGAAATCTAGGGCTTCTCTCTTTTTTACATACCCTTTAGCACATTCTCTTGCTAAATCTCTTACCCGTGAAATATAGCCGGTTCTTTCAGAAACACTGATCGCTCCTCTTGCATCTAATAGGTTAAATACATGTGAACATTTTAAGGTATAATCATAAGCGGGAAAGATTAAATCCTTCTCTATTAGTCGAGAAGCTTCATCTTCATATATTTTAAATAGTTGATTTAAATTTTCAACATTAGATTCTTCAAAATTATATACAGAATTTTCTTTTTCAATCTGTAAGTTAACATTACCATAATCAATGCCTTCTACCCATTCAATATCAAATATATTATCAACATCCTGTAAGTACATTGCAATTCTCTCAAGTCCATAAGTAATTTCGACAGTTACCGGTTTACAGTCAAGTCCCCCCACCTGTTGAAAATATGTGAACTGAGTTATTTCCATGCCATCAAGCCATACTTCCCAACCTAAGCCCCAGGCTCCCAGGGTGGGGGCTTCCCAGTTGTCTTCTACAAATCTAATATCATGTTTGTTGGGATCGATACCTAATGCTTTCAGACTTTCTAAATACATCTCCTGAATATTATCAGGTGAAGGTTTAATTATTACCTGATACTGTAAATACCTCTGTAAACGAAATGGATTTTCTCCATATCGACCATCAGCCGGTCTCCGGCTGGGCTGTACATATCCGGTCCGCCATGGCTCGGGACCCAAAGATCTTAAAAAGGTCGAAGGGCTCATTGTACCTGCCCCTACTTCTGTATCATAGGGTTGCTCTATTATGCAGTTATGATCACTCCAAAACTTGTGTAAATTCTGTATCATATCCTGAAAATTCATTAAAATCATTCCTTCCAAAAGAATCTTTTTTATATAATACAAATACCTCATCCCGGTCAGAGACGAGGTAGATGTTTCTACCTTTAATTTAATTTTTATCAAATCCTTTAATGATTTGCAAAAAATCACTTGATTTCAAGCTGAAATCTAAATGATAGATAATAAATTCATTGATTAATTTATCAAGCCTTTGTAAAATTTTTTTATCAATAGTAATTTCCTCAAGAGAATCTAATTCTGACCTATATATTTTTTTAATTAGATCAACTTCATTTTGCCTTAAACTTTTAAGTTCCTCATTTTTATTTTGGGCACATTTTTTACAGATCAAACCGCCTTCTTTGACATTAAAAAACTGTTCTTTTAGTGTTTTGTATCTCTTACCACATTCATAGCAGTAATTTATCCTGGGTTGAACACCGATATATTTTAAAAATAATAATTTGTAAACAATATTAATCTTCTCAAGCTCATGATCTGAACTTCTGATCATCTTATAGAAGGTTTGTAATAAAAGATTAAATAATTGCGGGTTGGGATGGTACTCCATACCGGCTTTTTCTACCATTTCGGCAAAATAAGCGGCATAGGCCATTTTATTCAAATTATTTCTCAAGGACTCAAAACGATGAATGCTTTCTACATTATTAATTCTATCAAGAGATTTACTCTTGTATACTTTAATATCATTATAACAGTAAGGTAATACAACAGCTGAAACTTTATTGTTTTTAGAATTGCGGGCCTTTTTAGCTACAGCCCTCACCTTACCTGCATCTTTTGTATAAAAGGTAATTATTTTATCAGCTTCACCTAAATCAAACTGTTTTAATACAATAGCCTCTGTTTCGATTAAAGCCATTAATACTTCCTTCTTTCCTATTCTTCAGTATCAGTTACAATATTAACCCCCGAGCTGGCACCAATTCTATTAGCACCTGCGTCTAACATTGAGAGAGCCTGTTCGAAATTTTTAATTCCACCCGATGCTTTTACTCCGATATCTCTACCAACTGTTTTTCTCATCAAGCTTACCTTCTCTTCTTCAGCCCCGGCGGTACCAAAGCCAGTAGAAGTTTTAACAAAATCTGCTCCCACATCTTTAACAATTTCGCATGCTTTTACTATCTCATCTTTATCTAAATAACAGGTTTCTAAAATTACTTTAACAATTACATCAGAAGTTACTCCGGATGCTTTTGTTGCATCTTTGACACCCTTAATATCAGATCTAACCATATCATAGGCTCCTGATTTAAAGGCCCCAATATTCATTACCATATCGACTTCCTGGGCACCATTTTTAATAGCATTTTTGGTTTCAAAAGCCTTAGTTTCGGTAGTTGAAGCACCTAAAGGAAACCCGATTACTGTACAGACCTTTACTGAAGATTCCTCCAATAATTTAGTCGCTAAAGGAACATAAATTGGATTTACACAAACCGAAGCAAACTTGTATTCTAATGCCTCCTCACATAATTGTTTAATATCTTCTACAGTTGCGGTCGCATTTAAATTAGTATGATCAATCATTTTCGCCATGTCTCTAGGTTTAATTGCCACTAGAAATCACTCCTTCTCCATTATAAATAATTATTAATCAAAATTGAAGCCATATAAAAATAAATAAAAAGCCCGGTAATATCAACAATAGTTGTAATAAAAGGTCCTGATGCTAAGGCAGGATCTACCCCTATAGCATCCATTATAAAGGGAATTGAAGTCCCCACAATAATAGCTGTAAGCAAAGTAGCAAACATTGACACACCTACAATTAAACCTAAAATTGGATCTCCCTGCCAGACGATAACTATTGCCGAAATTGAAATACCTATAATTAAGGCCATTATAAAACCAACTTTAATCTCTCTCCAGATATGTGAAAAAAAGTTGGCTAAATATAATTTCCCGGTAGCAAGTCCCCTTACTACCACAGTTAAAGACTGTGTTCCAACATTACCTCCCATGTCCATCAAGACTGGTATGAAGATGGCTAAAGCAACTATGGCCTGCAGGGAAGTTTCAAATTTATGGATAACTGAACCCGAAAGTAAATCACCCACCAATAAAATTAATAACCAGGGAATTCTCTTTTTAACTATAGATAATAAACCGCCCTTTACATCATAAACATCAGTAGTGGCAGCCATTTTATATATATCTTCTGTGGCCTCATCTTCCATTACTTCTAAAATATCATCAACAGTAATTATACCAACCAGTTGATTTTTATTGTTTATTACAGGTACAGCTAAAAGGTCATACTTATTTAATATCTCAGCAACTTCTTCCTGGTCCATATCAACCGGTACTTTAATGACATCTTCACTCATGATATTCTGCATCTTTTCAGTCGGATCAGCTGCTAAAAGCTGTCGGACGGAAAGAACACCTTTTAATTCTTTTCTTCTAGAAATAATATATATGTAATATATCATCTCTGGTTCGGAAATTAGTTCTCTAAGTTTATTAAGAACTTTTTGAACATTATTATCTTCATAAAAAGCAATAAACTGAGTATTCATTAAACCGCCGGCTGACTCTTCACTATAACCCAGCAATCTCTGTAATTCTTTTGCTTGTGTCTCTCTTAATCTATCAAATATCTCTTTTACTTTTCCGACCGGCATTTTGCCTAAAAAGTCAGCGGCATCATCAGAATACATAGAAGTTAAAATATCTGATAATTGCTCAGCATCATAAGTTTTTGCTATAAAATAACTTGTTTGATAATCAAGGTCTTTAATTATCTTACTTAAACTCTTATAATCAATTGTTGCCAAAAAATCTGCAAGCAGGTCAGGGGATAAACTATTTAAAAATTCTGCTTTATCAGCCGAATAGCCATTTTCCCAAAAGTCCTGCCGGTCTTGATACTTTTCCGGAATAAAATCTTTATATGATTTTTCTACCATTCAATCACCCCTTATAACCCATTCTTCTTAATAGGTTTTCATCATCCCTCCAGTCCTTCTCAATTTTAACCCAAAGGTCAAGGTAGACTTTTTGCTGTAATAATTTCTCTATATCTTTGCGAGCTCTCGTGCCTATTTTTTTGAGCATTTTGCCGTTTTTACCGATAATTATACCCTTATGTGACTTTTTCTCTACATATATATTAGCTCTTATATACATTGTTTCATCTTTTCTCTCTTCCATTTCTTCAATAACAACGGCAATACCGAAGGGAACTTCTTCTCTCAACAGATAAAATGTTTTTTCTCTTATCATCTCTGCTATGATAAACTGCTCGATTTGGTCGGTTATCATATCATCGGGATAGTATTGGGGACCGGCCGGTAAAAGTTCGAATATCTCATTTATTAGATTATTGACATTTCGCCCTGTCTTAGAGGAGATTGGTATTATATTTTCTTTAATTCTTTTATTATAATCTTTAAGAATATTGGGTAATTCTTTCTTTTTTACCTTATCTATCTTATTCAAAACTATTAAAAAGGGATTTGAAGAATTTTTAATCTGATTATAGATAATCTGATCTCCCTTTTTAAAGTTCTCGGTAGCATCCAGCATAAATATTATTACATCTATTCCTTCTAAGCTCTTATAGGCTTCGTTAACCATATATTTATCCAGGTCATTTTTAGTTTTGTAAATACCCGGGGTGTCAACGAAGATTATCTGGCCCTCATCTTCTGTATATATCGCTTTAATACTATTACGCGTGGTCTGGGGTCGGGGTGAGGTTATGGAAATTTTTTCACCAATTAAATAATTTACTAAGGTAGATTTACCTACATTAGGTCTTCCAATAATCGTTACAAATCCTGATTTAAAACTCATTATTTCATATCATCCTTATTAAATGAACCCGGTAAAAGTTCTTTATTTTTCTTAATTAATTCTCCGTTATCATAAGTAGTCATTATTATATCAATATCATTGCTAAATTCACTTATCACCTGTCGGCAAGAACCACAGGGTGTGATAGGTTTTTCGGTATCTGATAATAAAAGTAATGTTTCAAATTCAGTATAACCTTCTGAAACCGCTTTAAAGATAGCTGTTCTTTCAGCACACATAGTTACGCCATAAGCAGCATTTTCAATATTCACACCGGTAAAAATTTTGCCTTCCTTTGTTAATAAAGCTGCTGCCAAGGGGAAATTAGAATAAGGTACATATGCGTTTTCTCTTACCTCTTTTGCAGCTTCCAATAATTTATCTTTAGTTTTTTTATCTATCATAATTAATCACTTTCCTTATATGTTATATTAGTATTAGTCGGCACAATCTGAATCCATGTATTACCAGGATTTACAGTGATTAATTGATCGTTTTCATCATAAAATTTTGTTAATCCTGAACCGTTTTTTTGCCAGTGACCTTCACTAACAACTCCGTTTCTAAAGTATAATGCCTTATTTTCACCTTCCAACTTCATACTTAATCTCCCTACATCATCTTTAACTTCCGTTTGTACAAATTGTACAATAATATTTTTAACTGTTATTTGTTCTTCATCACCACATAAATGGGGGTTATCTTTTGAATTTAAAAATCTTTTATAGTAATTGTTTTCTCGGTTATATTCATATAAGACTTCATAATTACCCCAATAGTCAATACTGATCTCTTCCGCTCTTGCTTTCGCATTGGAGATAATCATTATTTCTTCAAAGTTAAAGCGGTTTTCATATTCAATCCCCAACATCTCATTTAAATAATCATTTATCCTATATTCACCTGTATATAAATTATGGGGAGTAGGTCTCTGTTGGCTCCTCCAGTAGTACTTCCCATTATATATTTGATCTAAATTTGTATAGTCTATTTTATCTAACATCTCAAATCCATCTGGACTGGCCCCTGCATGTAAAAGCAAAGCATCATATTCCTGAGCAATCTCTATCATATAAGGCCTAACACTCCTAATAGGACCAATTTTGCCCGGAATGTCGGACCAAAATAAAGCCAGGAATCTTGTAATCCCGCCTTCTACTAAAAATTCATAAACAATTGGTGCTTGACAAAGGCCAGATTGTGGTCTGGCTTTCGGGGTGTTTTCTACACTAACCATGACAGCCCGATGCAAAACTTTCTCTTCAATTGGTAAGTGATTAAATTTAGATAATATCACGTCTTCTTCGGCTTCTTGTTCTTCTGCAATTTGTTCGTCCTCTGTCTCTTCTTCGGACTCCTCTTCTTTTTCATCTTCGGTTTTTTTCTCTACTTCTTGTCCTTCTTGTTCTTCGCTATCTTGGTCAGTTTGGCTGCTTTCTTCCTCAGCGGGTGCTTCTTCTTCTGTCACCTGCTGTTCAGTCATCTCAGGTGTTTCTTCATCTAACCTTCCCCTTAATAAAACAGCAGATACTGCCACAATTACTAATAATATTACTAGTCCATATAATAAGCCTTTTTTCATCTTTACACCCCTACAGTTCTTAATTTATCTTTAACATCAATTCTCAATACAGAATATACAGTTCCTAATCTAATTTATATTTTCTTTATCGGTTCTACAGTATATATACGAAGTTTTTGAATCCGGTGTTCATCTATTTTTTCAACTTCAATGGTTACACCGTCTAATTCTATAGTCTCTTTCTCTTCGGGTAAATATCCTAATTTATGTAAGACAAAACCACTTATTGTCTCATAACTTTCTTCATCAAGTAAAGGGGTTGGTAATATATCATTTAAATCATCTAAATCTACTCTAGCATCTACCAGGATTTCTTTATTATTGATCAAATTAATCTGTTTATCTTCTAAATCAAATTCATCCTGGATATCACCAACGATCTCTTCTAATAAGTCTTCAATGGTTATTAAACCGGAAGTACCTCCATACTCATCCAATATTACAGCCATATGCTCTCTTCTATTCTGCATTTCTTTTAATAACTTATTGATCTGTTTACTCTCCGGTATAAAGTAGATTGGTTTAATTAAATCTTCTAAAGTTAGATTTTCTTTACCTTTCTGTAGTAACTGTAATAGGTCCTTAACATAAATTAGACCAATAATATCATCTATACTTTCCTCATAAACAGGAATGCGGGAGTGGCCTTTTTCTACCGCTAAATCGACAAGCTCATGAATGCTTGCATCTTTGTTGATACATACCATATCTATCCGGGGGACCATAATCTCTTTTACCACAATATCATCAAATTCAAAGACACTTTGAATCATTTCTTTTTCGCTTTCTTTTATAGCCCCTTCTTCTTCACTTACATTCACGAACCTCCTTACTTCTTCTTCGCTAATGAAAGCAGAAGAGATCATCTTATTTTCACCAATCATATTTTTAATCAAGAAGGTGAAAAATAAGATAACTGGATATAGAATTTTTTCTAACCAATATAATATTATCGATGCTTTTTTAGCATATGTAATTGGATTGTTATTACCTAAAGATTTGGGTGTTATCTCACCAAAAACTAATATGACTAAAGTAACAAACCCGGTTGCAATACCTACCCCTTTACTACCAAAAATATTTATGGCAATAGAAGTAGCTATTGCAGAAGCTGCGATATTAACTAAGTTATTTCCTATTAAGATTGTTGTTAATAATTTTGTTTGATCTTCTAAAAGGTTGTCAACTCTTCCAGCTTGTTTGTCACCTTCATTGGCCAGTTCTCTAATTCTTACCCTGTTGGCAGACATAAAAGCTGTCTCTGAACCTGAAAAGAATCCAGAAAGGATAAGTAAAAAAACAAAGCCAATCAAATTAATATACATTCTTTAATGCCCTCCAGTTCAATAGCCAAATACATCTTTTTTATCAAATTTTAACTATCTTTTAATTTCTAACTCTTTTAATATTCTTTCTTCTTTTTTACGCATTTCCTCTTTTTCTCCCTCAGTTTTATGATCATAACCTAATAGATGTAGGATACCATGTGTCACCAAATAACAAATTTCTCTTTTAAAGGAATGACCATAATCCTTGGACTGACTTAACGCCCTCTCCGCTGAAATTATGATATCTCCTAATATCTCTTCATCCATAGGGAAGGATAAAACATCGGTTACTTCATTTATATTTCTGAATTTATTGTTTAATTCCTTTATCTTTTCATTATTAACAAAAGCAATACTTATCTCTCCACCATCATACCCTTCCATCTCTGTAGCCTTTGTAATAATATTTTTAAAGTCTTCATAGAGCTCCTCATCAATCTCTACTTTTTCCTGCAGATCATTGATTTCCATTTTTATCATTTTTATCATCCTTTTTAATTTCTTTTATTAAATTATCAGGATATTCAATACGTTTATGATAAATACCAGTCAGGATTTGAACAAAACTTTCTGCAATTTCATCTAACTCATGTAATGTAAGAGAGGATTCATCTAACTGACCATCATTTAGCTTCTCTCTTATTAATTCTTTAACAAACAGTTCAATCCTGTTATGGTTATTTTTATTAAAGTTCTTGGACCTTACAGCCGCCTCAACAGTATCTGCTAACATTATAAGGGCCGCTTCTTTGGACTGAGGTTTAGGACCATCATATCTAAAATCACTCTCATTAATATTACCGTGCTTACTTTTTTCTATCGCCTGCTTATAGAAAAATGATATTAGACCTGTTCCTTGATGTTGTTGAATGATATCTTTAACAGCCTTCGGCAGATTATACTTAGTGGCAAGTTCTAAACCATCCTTTACATGGGACTTAATTATCAATGCACTTAAATTGGGAGAGGTCTTGCTGTGTGGATTTTCTCCCCCAAACTGATTATCTGAAAAGAAATAGGGTCTTTTTAATTTGCCTATATCATGAAAATATGCCCCCACTCTTGTCAAGAGTGAATCGGCACCAATCTTATCAGCTGCGTTTTCAGCTAGATTACCTACAATTATACTGTGATGGTAGGTCCCGGGTGCCTCAACAAGCAGTCTCTTTAATAAGGGGTGACTTGGATTTGATAACTCCAGTAACTTTACCGAAGAAGTTAAATCAAAGATATTTTCTAGATAAGGCAATAAGCCGTTGGCCAGGATAGCCACAAAGATACCATTTAAGATACCCATCGAGGCTGACCACAGTAATTCAAACCAGTTATTAGTTAAATCCATCATTGTTAAACCGGCGATGAAAACAACCAAAGAAATACTAACATTGAATCCAGCTCGAATAAGATCACTTCTCTGGTCTACATTACTTACACTAATTATACCAACTAAACCACCTACAAAGGCGGCAGCGGCTGCAATATATAGATTACTAAATACTAATGCAGTTAAAAAACTGATAAAGACAGTAACTACTAGCGCAATTTCTGTGTTGATTAAGACGGTAATTAAAATAGAAGCAATTGCAGCTGGTACGAGATAAACCATGTAGGCTGGTTGAAAAATACTAATAATCTTTGCCAGTAAAATGACAAGTATTATTAAAGTCTCGATTAAAATTAATTTATTAATATTTTCCCATACATCTTTTTCATAATGTTTTATATAATATCCCAATAAAAAGACTAATACACTTAAGGTAATTAAAACTCCTAATAAGTTAACATAATTAATACTCGGTTTCCTGAGTCCTAAGGCCTCTAATACCTGGATATCATCTTGTGAGACAATATCACCTTTCCGAATGATATTCTCTCCTTTCAGAACGGTCCTTTTTACCGGCTCTACCTGTCTTAAGGCTTCCTGCTGCCTCTGCTCGGTTGCATCTAAATCCAATATCATGTTAGGCTCAACATGGTTTGTTAGAATATTCACTAAAACCAACCTGTACTCTTTATCAAAGTTGGTCTCTAAAGCAAGCTGATTTATTTTATTTCTCACTTCTATTATATTTTCGGGAAATATCCTTTCCTGTAATACTTCCTGCATGATATCATTGGCTGAACTACGCAGACTATTTAATTTATCTATATTTGTTTTAAGTAATAAACTAAGGTCGTTTTTATTAATATTTAGATCATTATTGTTCTTTACCTCTGTTAAAAATTGATTATTTATCTGTCCAGTACTAGCACTACTCATTTCTGTTTTAGTATTAACCACAGTATTAAAGAGATTATTTATTTCATTTAAAATTCTCCTGTTAACCGACTTATCTTCCTCATAAACTTTAGAAGCAGATTCAACAGCCAGTTCTCTTAACTGTTCGGTCTTTTCCTGGTCGATAAATGTTACAGTCCTTGGTGCCACGATATCACTTTTTGCCACCTGACCTACTTCCAAATCAATCTGATTCGGAAAAAAGTTAAAGGTCAAAATTAAGGCAATCACTATAAAGAAGATGACTAAACTTATTCTCCTTTTATAGATATCATTTAGTTTTATATCAAAATCGGTCCATTTATCGAACCGATTTTTGATTCGTTCGAAAAATTGCATAGTTAATTCCCACTTTCATACCTTTCGTATGCTTTGATGATATCTTTTACCAATTCATGTCGTACTACGTCCCGGTTTGTTAAATAAACAAACTCTATACCTTTAATATCTTTTAATATTTTTCTAACCTGAATAAGGCCAGAATTCGAGCTTCTGGGTAAGTCTATTTGTGTTATATCACCTGTTATAACAGCATGAGAATTAAAACCTATCCTTGTTAAGAACATCTTCATCTGTTCTGGACTTGTGTTTTGAGCTTCATCTAGGATCACAAATGAATCGTCTAATGTCCTACCTCTCATATATGCTAAAGGAGCTACCTCTATTATATCCTTTTCTAAGTATTCACTAACTTTCTCTGGTCCCAGAATATCATATAACGCATCATATAACGGCCTTAAATAAGGGTCTACCTTATCCTGTAAATCTCCCGGTAAAAATCCCAGCTGTTCGCCCGCTTCAATTGCAGGGCGTGTTAATACTATCCGATTAGCATTATTATTTAATAAGCTTTTAACAGCCATTACCATAGCAAGATAAGTTTTACCTGTTCCAGCCGGTCCTATTGAAAAGACTATATCTGAACTTTTGATTGCTTCTACATAATACTTTTGTCCTAAAGTTTTAACTTTAATTTCTCTTCCCTTAAAGTTAACCTGTAAAACCTCATCATATAAATCACTTAGATCCATATGCCTATTTTTACTTAGAAGATCAACGGCATACTTCACCTGTCTTTTATCAATATTCTTACCTGTTTTAGCAAGTTTTATCATTTCTTCAATTACTCTCTTTGTCAAATCAACATCATCTTTTTTACCTTCTATTTTCACATTACTACCTCTTGCGACAATCTTTACATTTAACTTGTCCTCTATAATTTTAATGTTACTGTCCTTATTGCCAAAAACATTTCTTGAAACTTGATAATCATTTATATCTATCTGTTCTTCAACCGGTACCACCGGATCCCTCCTCAATTTATAATATTTAACCAATTTATAATATTTAACCCACTTTTATTTTATTCAAGAGGAAATAAAATATTCCTCCATAATTTGGTTATACTTTCTTATTAGAAAAACATACTAAGAATATTATAACACATTATAGTAATCTTACAAGTTTTACAAACATAAAAAGCCAGTCTATAGCTAAAATGAAGGCTATATACTGGCATTTAATTATCTATTAATTTTTTATAAATAATCAGCTATATAATTCTTTATTTGTAATAATATATTATATTAATTTCAACAATTAATATGTACTCTATCTAAATTAAAAAACACAAGTTTAACATAATGATCACATTTGATTTTGCTTATGATTATATCTTTTTGATATAACTGATTAATATAAAAGATCGGAAATAATTTGTACTTTCATCTTTACTCAGCATAATCAACAAAGGCTTTTATTATGCTGGTTTTACTTATCCGTCCAATGACCTCATCATTTTCTGTAATTACGGGTAGAAAGTCAATCTTATGGTTCCTTATCTTACGGGCTGCCTCAATGAAACTGGTTTCAGGAGATACTGTGATAATTTTCGGACGTCTTGTCATAGCTAAACTAACCGGAGTATTTTTTAGATTGCTTTGCCCAATACTCATTTTAAGTAAGTCTTTTCGGGATATAACTCCACTCAATTTATCTTCTTCATTTAAAACAACGATAGAGCCAACATCTTCTAGAAACATCTTAACTATCGTATCATAGATACTTGTTTTTTCTTTTACATGAATAGGGTCAGACATTATTTCTTTAACATTTCTTTTATAAAGTCTTTCTATTTCTCTTAGTTGGTAATCTTCTTGCAGTAAATAATAACCCACATTTGGTTTAGCATCTAAAATCTTAAGCATAGATAAAATTGATAAATCAGAGCGGATGGTAGCTCTTGATAAACCTAATTGGTCCGCAATTTTTTTGGAAGAAATCGGTCCCTGATTTTTTACTATTTCAATTATTTCTTTTTGTCTTTTTGATAACTCCATATAGCCCCTCCTGTTTTTTAGTCATATTTGTAAATAATATAACATAATTAAGATATTATATCAACACTATCTCCTCAATAAGATTTAATTATTATATTAATGAAAAATATAAAAATTAATAAATAAATATTAAAGGCTATATACAGAAGAAAAGCCCCATATTGGGGCTTAATAGTTTTAATATATCACATTTCTTCGGTCATTTGTTCTTCTTTTTCTTGTAACGGGGTTGATCTAATACTTCCTTCATTATTATGCCCCTTAATATGTCCTCTTTTTTGTTAAATAAATCAGGCTTTTTGCCACTTTTTAACTTTTTAATCTGAGGTTTTTTGGGGGCTTTATCTTCAGTTTTTTCGGCTTCTCTTTCTAAAAACTCTTCTGTCTTTTCATCTGTTATAGTTTCAGATTCATCCTCCCTGTCATAACTAAATGTATCATATTGCTCATAGGGTTCAGCTTCTGCTTTCTGACCTTGCTTTGTAACCTCTTTTATATTATCTATATTCTCCGAGGTCTGTCTTTCCTTCTGTTTATTTCTCTTATTTAAATATCTCATTATCCTGCCTATAATCGCAAATATGAGAAATAAGAGGGGCCAATAACTAAAAATGTTATCCATTTCAATCCACCTCTACTTTATTTATCCTCTTTATCTTCATCATAATCTTCTTCTTGTTCTCCGGTAAATTCAGAAATGCCTTCTCTCATATCAGTATCGGCTTCAATATTTTTGTAATTCATATAGTCCATAACGCCTAGGTTACCCTGTCTGAAGGCTTCTGCAATTGCTTTCGGTACATCAGCTTCTGCTTCTACAACTTTAGCACGCATTTCTTGGACCTCGGCTCTCATTTCCTGCTCTTTAGCAACCGCCATTGCTCTTCTTTCTTCTGCCTTAGCCTGAGCGATTTCCTTATCGGCCTCAGCTTGGTCAGTCTGTAATTGGGCCCCGATATTTTTACCAACATCAACATCTGCAATATCAATTGAAAGAATTTCAAAAGCTGTACCTGAATCTAAACCTTTATTAAGAACTGTCTTAGAAATAGAATCTGGATTCTCTAAAACTTTTTTATGAGTATTAGCTGAACCAACGGTAGTTACTATCCCTTCTCCTACTCTAGCCAGTATAGTCTCTTCACCGGCTCCCCCGACTAGCCTGTCTATATTAGCTCTTACAGTTACCCGGGCTGTAGCTTTGACCTGGATACCATCCATCGCTACCGCGGTAACTAATGGAGTTTTAATTACTTTAGGATTTACACTCATTTTTACCGCTTCTAGAACATCTCGTCCGGCCAGATCGATTGCAGCTGCCCTTTCGAACTTCAAAGGTATTTCAGCTCTTTCAGCCGCTATTAAGGCATCTACAACCTTGTCTACATTACCCCCAGCTAGATAGTGAGCTTCCAGCTGATCACTAGTAAAAGTTAAACCAGCTTTATGTGATTTAATTAAGGGTCCTACAATCGATGATG
The DNA here is from genome assembly GCA_964526845.1 of uncultured Halanaerobiales bacterium. Classification (GTDB taxonomy): domain Bacteria; phylum Bacillota; class Halanaerobiia; order Halanaerobiales; family M55B127; genus M55B127. The sequence goes on from CAZGMM010000012.1 coordinate 22,939, forward strand.
GAACTACCCTTCTTAATCTCATCCCGATTAAATTAAAGAAACTAATCTTTACACCGGCTGCTATAGCAGATATCCATAATCCTAAAGGTATAAAATATAGGAATAAAAATATAAATACTAAAACAGCAAAAATAGTTAAAATAGATACAATTGTCATTTAATTTTCCTCCTCATTATATGGCTTTACTAACACTTTGCTACCCTTTACATCTATGACAATGACCTTTTCATCCTTATCAATAAATCCACCTTCACTAACGACATCTACCCGGTTTCCATCAATATCGACCTTACCGGCCGGTCTAAGGGGAGTAATAGTTACACCGGTCTTATTAATAATTTCTTCATCCCCAATCGAGGCTATATAACCTATATCCTTAGTCTGGCTGGTCCCCAGTGAAATTCGCGACCACATCCGGGAACTACCAAAATACTTGCCGATAAAATAGGTTAACACTACCGTAGCTATTAACGTTGAAGCAATTATATTAATGGCAATCTGCGGGGAGGGGAATAAGAAATATAGACTGACAAATATGGAAATCATACCACCTATACCCGTAATCCCGAAGCCAGGAACCACAAATACTTCTAAAAGTATTAACAATAATCCAACTAAAAATAATACTATAATACCCCAACTGGCAATACCGTTAATAATGTAACCGCTGAAAAACAAGCCCAATGATATTAATCCAACTGTTCCTCCCACTCCAAAGCCGGGCACTAATATCTCAAAAATAAGGGCACTAAAACCGATAATTAACAGGACAGCACTAATATAAGGGTTTGTTACGAAAGCTGCAAACTGTTCGGCTACCTGAGGAGTAAGTACTGTGATCTCACTGGGGCTCATCCCTAAATAACTATAAAATCCCTCATTGGAATTTACAACCTCATTGGCTATATTATTATTTTTTGCTTCAGTAGCAGTTAAAGTTAACAGCTTACCTTTTTCAATTACTCCTTCGATCTCTATATCCACATCAACCATAGCGGCTGCTACATCAGGGTTCTTATCCCGGGCTTCAGCTGTAGCTTTAAATTCTTTTCTTAAAGCAGAAATATATTTTTCTTCCCGGGGACGTGTTTCGGCAGCACCAATACTGGTTCCTTCTTTCATCACCATCCTATCACCCGCTAAGGCAATTAAAGCCCCGGCTGACCAGGCGCGATTAGAAACATAAGTTATTGTCTCAACTTTAGATTCTAAAATTAAATCCTTAATTCTTATGGCAGGATCGACAAAGCCCCCATAAGTATCAATATTAATGATGATAAGCTCAGCATTATTTTCTACAGCCTCATTAAAGCTTCTTTCAAAAAAAGAAAACATTGCCTGATCAATATTCCCCTTGATAGGTATTTGATAGACAATGTCTTGTGCATTTAAGGTAAAAGAAAATAGTAAAATTATAATTATAACTAAAAGTATTTTATTTTTAAACATGCTCCCACCTCTTCTTCTCTCTATTTTAACCTGGTGGCCACTGCAGCTCTCTTCCACCTAGAAGATGGTAATGAATATGGAAAATAGATTGTCCTGCTTTCTCCTGATTATTATTGACCAACCTAAAACCATCCTCGGCTATATCATATTTTTTTGCCATCTTAACCGCAACTTTGTGGATATGTGCTATAATATCAAAATCTTCATCTTTTAAAGCTAAAAGATTTTCAGTATGGGTTTTAGGGACAATTAATAAATGTACTGGTGCCTGTGGTTTTATATCTTCAAATACAACAACTTTATCATCTTCATAAACAAAATCTGTATCAACTTCTTTATTAACTATCTTACAAAATAAGCAATCAGCCATTACCCTACCCCCTTTCTTATTATAATTATTCTTTACTATCCATTAAAATCCTCTTTTTGCAAAATATTTCCTAATAATGCTTCATAATCATGACAATCTGTCAGCTTTACCTCTTTTAATTGTTCTATATCATCTTGCTCCGCCTCTACTAAGACCTTGATATAATTATCTGTGTATCCAGTATTTAAGCCTGTCTTATAATCAGTATTATCTTCTATTATTACCTTTTTGGTTTCACCTATATACTGTTTATTAAATTCGGACATCAGTCTCTTATTCAAAAGACGTAAGCGGGAGGCATTTTTACTTTTTATATCGCCCCTAACCCTCGGCTTCATCTTATAAGCAGGTGTATTCTCTCTTCTGGAAAAAGGGAACACATGTAATCTAGAAAAACCTATTTCTTTAACAAAATCATAAGTTTCCCTAAATTCCTTTATCCCTTCTCCCGGAAAACCTACTATGACATCTGTGGTTATGGCTAATTCAGGTACTCTTTCTCTAAATTTATTTACCTTGTCTTTAAACTCTTCTTTTGTATAAGGCCTATTCATTCTCTTTAGTATTTTATTTGATCCACTTTGTAGAGGTAAATGGAGATGAGGACATATCTTTTCATTATTTTTCATTAAATTAAGTAATTTATCGTTTACTTCAGTTACTTCAATAGAACTTAACCTAATCCTTTTAAGGTCTTTTAAATTGGCTAAGCTTTCTATTAAATTAACTAAAGCATATCTATCGTTATTTTCTATACCATATGCCCCGAGATGTATACCTGTCAATACTATTTCTTTTACATTATCATCTTTAATTAATTTTTTTACTTCTTTAATTATATTTTCCGGGTCTCTACTTCTCATCTTGCCTCGGGCATAGGGAATAATACAGTAACTGCAAAATTGATTACAACCTTCCTGGATCTTTATATAGGCTCTGGTGGTTTCACTCAAGTCTTTTATACTCATCTCTTCAAACTCTGCAAAGTTTTCATAATTAAGATTATCTTTTAAGTGTTTATCCTGAGAATCAATATCTAACTTTTCTTCTATTAACTCAACTATATTACTTTTACCAGAGGTACCTAATATATAGTCAATTTCTTCAATATCCATTACTTCCTCTTCATCAACCTGAGGATAACAGCCTACCATGACAACTTTTGCCTTTTTATTTCTTCTTTTTGCCCTCCTGGCATATTTTCTAGATTTACTGGCCGCCTGGTTTGTAACTGTACAGCTATTAATAATATAGATATCGGCTTTTTCAGCAAAATCTTTTATTTGATAACCCTGATTTTTAAAATTATCCATCATAGCTTCAGTTTCATAATGATTAACTTTACAACCCAGGGTATAAAATGCGACACTATTCATTATTTTCCTCCTAAATCTCCAAACTCATATAATATGTTAGAGAGGGCTACCAATCCGGCTGTTTCTGTTCTTAATATTCTTTTACCTAAATTTATTGTTGCTACTCTATGTTCTTTGCCCAGCTCATTAAATGTGGAAATTTCCTCAGGGGTGAACCCACCCTCAGGACCGATTAATACTAATATTTTATTTACATTATTTACTTTATATGTTTTTAGGGCTTCTTTGATAGTAAACGAATCATCCTGGGCATAAAGTACTAATATTAAATCATAACTTGAAAATAGATTATTTATCATCTGTCTATTATTAACATCTAAAACATTTTCTATATTGGGTATTTGACCTCTCTGTGACTGCTTAGCAGCTTCTTTTGATATTTTCTGCCATCTTTTTATTCTTCTCTTTTCTTTACTACTGGAAAGTTTTACAATTGTTCTTTCAGTATCCAGAGGAATAATTTGGTTAACCCCTATTTCAGTACCTTTTTGGATAACTAATTCAATATTTCTATTTTTTGGAATTGCCTGACCTAAATCAACATTGACTTTAGGTTCGGTTTCATTAACTTCCTCATCAATAATTCTACCGATCACAGTTTGCTCATCAAAATTTTCTAATTCAACTCTATAATCAAAGCCATTACCGGGACTTACAATAATTTCATCGCCCGGCTGTAATCTTAAAGAATTAGAAATGTGGTTGAAATCTTCACCAGAAATTTCAACCACATCATTTTCAATATAATCTTCATTTATAAAAAATCTATGCATGGTCTATTGTTACCTTCCTTTTGAAAATAATATTTATAATGCACCAAATGCGTTTTTTACTTTATCGAAAAAACCCTTTTTTTCGGGGTTGATCTCTTCACCACTCATTTCAGCAAATTTCATCAGTAGTTCTTTTTGTTCTTGATCTAATTTTTCAGGTATTACAACCTTGGTTTTGATATACTGGTCTCCTTTTCCACTTCTATTAAGGTGTGGTATACCTTTATTTTTCAGTCTAAAGGTAGTTCCGGGTTGAGTACCTTCTGGAATTTTAAACTTAACTTTGCCATCTAAAGTAGGTACTTTAATTTCGTCTCCTAAAGTAGCCTGTACAAAGTTAATTGGTACTTCACAGTATACATCATCGCCTTTTCTATCGAATATTTCATGGGGTTCAACATTTATTATTATATATAGATCTCCGCTGGGAGCGTTTTTTTCACCTGCTTCACCTTCACCGGACATTCTTAGCTTACTTCCATCATTAACTCCGGCTGGTATGTTAATGGTAAGCTGTCTGCGGCGGGTTACTTTACCAGTTCCCTGACAGTTTGAACAGGGATTTTCCACTATTTTACCATCCCCACCACATCTATCACAGGTTTTGGTTTGGGCGAACTGTCCAAATGGCGTCTGCTGGGTTACCCGAATCTGTCCCTGGCCATTACATTTCGGACAGGTTTTTATATCTGATTCATTTTCGGCCCCAGTACCATTACATTTAGGACAGGTCTCAGATCTGGGAATCGTAATCTTCTTTTTAGCTCCAAAAGCGGCTTCTTCAAAAGAAATATTTAACTTATACTGGAGGTCACGACCGCGCTGCGGTCTGCGTCGACGGCTGCTTCTTGATCTACCGCCCATACCTCCCCCGAAGAACATGTCAAATATATCTTCAAAACCACCAAAACCACCGCGAGCAAAATCATCAAAGTTAAAGTCTTCTTCATTAATACCGGAGTGTCCATATTGATCATATCTTTTTCTTTTATCGGGATCACTTAATATTTCATAGGCCTCTGATATCTCTTTAAACTTTTCACTCGCTTGTTCGTCTCCATCGTTCATATCGGGGTGGTATTTTTTTGCTAACTTTCTATATGCTTTTTTAATCTCTTTTTGGGATGCATCTTTATCAACACCCAGGATATCATAATAATCCTTTTTACCTGGCATTATAAATCACCTCATAAAGTAATACAATCAAAAAAAGGGGAATTAACCCCTTTTTTTGTATTATAACATAATTATTATTGATTTTCATCATCTACTTCTTCGTAATCTACATCGACTGTATCATCTTCTTCGGCCGATGAAGCACCACTTTGTTGTTGGGCACCAGCCTGCTGTTGTGCTCCAGCTTGTTGGGCACCGGCCTGTCCTTGGGCTCCTTGCTCTTGTGAATAAAGCTGAGAACTTAATTCAGTTAATTGTTCATTTAAGGCTTCCATCTTTTCTTCAATTAAGTCAATATCATCTTCATCAATTGCATCTTGTAGCTCATCACGGGCATCTTTTACTTTTTGAATTAAGGAGTCATCTACTTTGTCACCTGCTTTATCTAATGTTTTCTTGGTTGTATGGATTAAAGCATCAGCTTCATTTTTGGTTTCAACTTCTTTTCTCTTTCTTTCATCTTCTTCAGCATGTTCTTCTGCTTCTTTGACCATCTCTTCTATTTCTTCTTCAGAGAGATTAGAGGTAGATTTAATTGTGATGTTTTGTTCATTACCTGTACCTTTATCTTTAGCAGAAACGTGTACAATACCATTTTCATCTATATCGAATTCAACCTCAATTTGAGGTACTCCTCTTGGAGCTGGTGGTATATCTGTTAATTGGAATCTGCCCAGAGTTTTATTGTCTTTCGCCATTTCTCTTTCACCCTGTAAGACGTGAATATCTACAGCGGTTTGATTGTCCTGAGCAGTAGAGAATATCTTGCTTTTAGAAGTCGGTATTGTTGTATTTCTTTCAATTAATTTGGTAAATACTCCACCGAGTGTTTCAATACCTAAGGATAAGGGAGTAACATCTAATAGTACGATATCATCCACTTCACCAGATAATACACCGGCCTGAATTGCAGCACCAACGGCTACAACTTCATCGGGGTTAATACCTTTATGAGGATCTTTACCTATTTTGTCTTTAACCGCTTCTTGGACGGCCGGAATTCTGGTTGAACCTCCTACCAGAATTACTTCATCGATCTCAGAGGGTCCAAAGCCGGCATCTTCTAAGGCCTGATCAGTTGGTCCCATTGTCTTTTGAATTAGATCTTCAACCAGTTCTTCAAATTTAGCTCTTGTTATATCAAGATCTAAGTGTTTTGGTCCATCTTCAGTTTGTGTGATAAATGGTAGATTAACATTGGTCTGTTTAACACTTGATAGCTCTATCTTAGCTTTTTCAGCCGCATCTTTTAAGCGCTGTAATGCCATTCTATCGTCTCTTAGATCAATGCCGGTCTCACTTTTAAATTCATCTGCAAGATAATCAATTATTCTTTCATCAAAGTCATCTCCACCTAGTTTATTATTACCATTAGTTGAGATCACTTCAAATACTCCATCACCTAGTTCTAGTATGGAAACATCAAATGTACCTCCACCTAGGTCGAAAACTAATATTGTTTGTTCTGATTCATCATCAAGTCCATATGCTAATGAGGCAGCTGTTGGCTCATTAATGATTCTTTTAACCGTTAAACCTGCAATCTTACCCGCATCTTTGGTAGCCTGTCTCTGTGAATCAGAGAAGTAGGCGGGTACTGTAATAACTGCTTCTTCGATATCTTCACCTAAGTAGTCCTCTGCGTCTTTCTTCATCTTCTGCAGAATCATTGCAGAAATTTGTTCTGGTGTATAATCATCATCACCCATTTTCTTTTTGAGATCCTGACCCATTTCTCTCTTAATTGAGGCAATGGTATTATCAGGATTGGTTATAGCCTGTCGTTTAGCATATTCACCAACAAGCTTTTCCCCTTTTTTAGAGTGAGCAACAACAGAGGGTGTTGTTCTCTTACCTTCTTTATTTGGTATTACAGTCGGTTCGCCACCTTCCATAACAGCCATACAAGAATTAGTAGTTCCTAAGTCAATTCCTAGTATCTTACTCATTAAAGATTCCTCCTTTTATATACGATAATTTATTTAAAAGTATACTAGAGAGCCACTTTAACCATGGCTGGTCTAACAACTTTGTCTTCCATCATGTAACCACGCTGAATCTCTTCTACAATAAAGCCAGAATCAACATCTTCCGCTTCCACCTGCATTACAGCTTCATGGTAAGCAGGATCAAACTCTTCACCTTCCGTGTCTATAACTTCCAGACCTTCTTTTTTCAGAACATCTATTAACTGTTTATGAATCATCTTAACTCCCGATAGGAATTCCGAATCTTCATCAACAGACTTCAAGGCCCTCTCAAAATTATCAATTACCGGTAATAATGAACTTATAATTTCCATTTTGGTTTTTACTTCTATTTGTTGTTTTTCTTTTTTTGCTCTGTTGCGGTAGTTGACAAAATCAGCTTTTAATCTTTTTAATTTATTTAAGTATTCATCTTTTTCTTCCGTAACTGCTGTTAATTGTTGTTTTATTTCATCCAATCGTTCTTCCATTACTTCCTCTGTTATATCTTCTTCTAAATCTACCGTTTCTTTTTTATCCATATTTTGTTTTTCTTCCTGAACAGTTTCCTGTTCATTCTCAAAGTTATTGTCCTCATTTGCCACCATTATTTACTCACCTCTGATATAATTTTACTTAAGATATCTGATACTATATTGACAGTCGATATCACGCGGGGATATTCCATTCTGGTCGGTCCTAATACCCCTATTTTACCTACTGCTTTATCGCCTATTGAATAGTTTGCTATAACTACACTGCACCGCTGCATTTCTTCCATTTCATTCTCATGACCAATTCTTACTTCTAATTCTTTATTGTTTTCAGCTGTAATTAATTTCTTTAACATATCTTCATGGTCAAGTATATTTAATACTTTCTTTAAATACTCTATATCATTGAACTCTGGTTGATCGAGAATATAGGATGTACCCCCGATATATATTTTTACATCTTCTGGTTTGATTAATTGCTCAATCTCATCGTTAATAATGGTAAACAATTTCTGTGATAAATTTATCTTTTGAACCAATTCTTTTTCAATTTCTTCAAAGTAATCTTTATCCAATTGTGAAATATTTTTATCCTTTATCTTATTAATTAGGAAATTGTTTATATAACGGATCTTTCTACGTGATAGTTCTTCTTTGGTATTGATTAATTTATCACTCACAAAACCGTTGTCAGTCACCATTACCAGCAGTAATTTATTATTAGTCACTTTCATTAACTGCAGTTCACTAATCTGAATATCTTTAAATTCAGGTTCTGTAATCATTGTGGCATACTTTGTAAATTCAGATAACATGGTTGTCATACTCGATACAATTTCATGCAGACCATGTCTATCCTTTGTTATTTCTGAAAGTGTTTTTATCAACTTTTCGGAATTAATCCCCTTATTATTCATAAGGATATCCACATAGTACCTATATCCCTTATCAGAAGGGATACGGCCAGCTGAGGTGTGGGGTTGTTCAAGATAACCTAATTCCTCTAAATCTGCCATCTCATTCCTGATTGTAGCCGAGCTAACTCCGAGATCATATTTTTTAGCGATAGTACGTGAACCAACTGGAGAAGCTGTTATAATGTGTTCTTGAATGATGGCATGTAGTATATTCTTTTTGCGATCATCTAAATTTGCAACCATCATCTTCACCTCTTTTTTAGCACTCAACTAAGCAGAGTGCTAATAACTATTAATAAAATAACATATCACTATGTTTTTGTCAAATACTTTTATCCTAAATTTTGGGCAAAATATAGGTCAAAGTAAAAACTCTGCAAAGCTGATATTGCCTAGGTTGATACCCTTTTTGGTTAAATATAACTTTTTGTCACTTTCTTTAAGTAAATTGTCTTTTTTTAATTTTTTTATTGCCCCTCCATATATATCATGGATAGAAACATTAAACCGCTCTTGAAAATCTTTTTTACTGACTCCCTCTATTAACCTCAAACCCATAAACATCATCTCTGAAATTAATTCATCTCTACTTAGGTTAAACTTCTTTTTTATGGGTAATTTGTCTTTACTTAAAACATCTACATAGGAGTTTAAATCTATTATATTATAGTACCTTTTCTTACCATTAAACCCATGGGCAGAAGGACCTAATCCTAAATAGGGTTTATACTGCCAGTAAAGTAAATTGTGCTGTGAACGGTAACCAGCCTGGGCAAAGTTGGAGATCTCATAATGCTGATAACCAATATCTTTTAATTTTTTGATAGCAAAGTTATACATCTGATAATCTAATTTTTCGGATATCGGTTCTATTTCCCCGGCTTCCAACCTTTTATATAAGGCTGTATCTTCCTCAATCTGTAGATTATATAAGGAAAGGTGAACTGGTTTAATGTTAATTGCTTTATTTAGACTATATTTAAAATCTTCTAATTTTTGGCCCGGCAGAGCAAATATGATATCGAGACTAAAGTTATCAAAATAATTTTTTATTTGTTCAATTGTTTTTACGGCCTTTTTTGAAGTATGGATCCTACCTAAAAACTTAAGCTCTTTATCAAGAAAAGATTGAACCCCCAGGCTCAATCTATTAATACCAGCTTCCTTGTATTTTTTTATCTTTTTTAAATTCAAACTTTCCGGGTTGGCTTCCATCGATATTTCAATATCATCAATTAGATTAAAGTTATTTGTTATTTTATTTATTATATGTTCTACCTTCTTCGGGGATAAAACACTGGGAGTACCGCCTCCAAAATAGATCGTTTTGACTGTTTTATTCCACAATTTATCAGTGTAAAGCTCAATTTCTTTGCTTAATGCCGCAATATACTGCCGTTTTTTCTCATCATTGTATTTTATAGAATAAAAATCACAATAGTTACACTTACTTTTGCAAAAGGGTATATGAATATATAGTCCAAAAGGAGAATCATAATTTAAATATTTACTCATCTTCATCCCTTTCTAAGACAGCCATAAAGGCCTCCTGCGGTATATCTACCTTACCTACTTTTTTCATCCTCTTTTTACCCTGCTTTTGTTTTTCCAGTAGTTTGCGTTTCCTGCTTACATCTCCCCCATAACATTTTTGCAGGACATCCTTTCTTTTAGCGGGAATATTAACTCTGGCCACAATATTATTATCAATAGCAGCCTGGACAGGTACTTTAAACATCTGCTTGGGTATCAATTTCTTTAACTTTCTTACCAATTTCTGCCCCTCATAATGGGCATCCTCTTCAAATACAATAGTTGAGAGGGCATCGACCGGCTCCTTATTTACTAAGATATCTAACTTGACGAGATCAGATTCTTCATAACCAATCATGTCATAATCTAAAGTAGCATAGCCTCTTGATTTGGATTTCAACTGATTAAAAAAGTCTGTAATTATTTCACTTAAGGGCATCTTATATTGCAAGGCGACCCTGTTTTGATCTACATACTGCATATCGATAAATTCTCCCCGGTTTTCCTGACAGAGTTCCATTATAGAGCCGATATATTCTTCTGGCACATGGATGGTTGCTTCCACATAAGGCTCTTTAATTACTTCAATTTCATTTTGCTCAGGAAAATCGGCCGGATTTTCTATCTCTAGATGTTCCCCATCTTCAGTCTCCACTTTATATATAACACTCGGGGCGGTTGTGATTAAGTCGAGGTCATATTCCCTTTCTAATCTCTCCTGGACAATCTCCATGTGGAGTAAACCTAAAAATCCGCATCTAAAACCAAATCCCAGTGCTTCGGAAGTTTCCGGTTCAAATAATAGGGAGGCATCATTTAACTGCAGCTTTTCTAAAGCATCTTTTAGTAGGTTATAGTCATTGTTATCAGAAGGATACAAACCGCTGTAAACCATCGGTTTAACCTTCTTGTAGCCCGGTAGTGGCTTAGGAGCGGGGTTATCGGATAAAGTTACAGTGTCACCCACTCTACAGTTCCTTACATCTTTAATACCGGCTATTATATAACCTACTTCACCGGCTTCTAAATTATCCACTGAAGTCATAGTGGGATTAAAAACCCCAAGCTCGTCTACCTCATATTTATAATCATTTGCCATCATTTTAATATTGTCATGTACTTTTACCTTACCGTCCACTACTCTTACATAGGCAATAACGCCCTGATAAGAATCATATACAGAATCAAATACCAAAGCCCTTAACGGTTTATCCCTATTCTCTTCTGGGGCGGGAATCCGCTCTATAACAGCATTTAAAACCTCTTCTATATTGGTCCCTTCTTTAGCACTAGTTAAGATGGCTTCATCAGGGTCAATACCAATTTCTAAAAGCTGTTCTTTGACCATCTGGGGGTTGGCACTATCTAAATCAATCTTATTAATTATCGGTATAATTTCAAGGTCGTTCTCCAGGGCTAAATATATGTTGGCCATTGTCTGGGCTTCTACTCCCTGGGCGGCATCGATCACTAACAGGGCTCCTTCAGCGGCTGCCAAACTTTTGGAAACCTCATAGGAAAAGTCTACATGGCCCGGCGTATCTATTAGATTAAGTTCATAATCATTATAGTTGATACGAACGGCCTGGGCCTTGATAGTTATACCTCTTTCGCGTTCTAAGTCCATATTATCCAGGACTTGTTCTTTCATCTCGCGGTCCGCTATTGTATTTGTATATTCAAGTAAACGGTCAGCAAGGGTTGATTTACCGTGATCTATATGTGCTATGATACAGAAGTTTCTTATATGCTGACAGTCCATAGTTATCTCCTTTCTTTTATATGAATGCATGCGATTATTATAACATTGAAGATTCCATTAATCAAGAAAGCTTAAAAAAGGCTCTTGAGTAAATAATCTAGCGGAAAGACTTGCATTTTTATATATC